>CAZXFU010000042.1:0-12141 GCA_964640345.1 uncultured Eubacteriales bacterium | reverse complement strand
GAGGCTAAATTTAAATATCCTCTTTTAAAGCGTGGACTTTAGTCCACCTTTTTTACTCTGTTAAAAATCAGTGGACCCCAGCAAGTTATTAACCTTAATTTTTTATAAAAAGCCAAAGGAAAAAACATATGCTATATTGAATTATTAAAAATAATATAATTTTTTCGAGGAGGAAAAACAAATGAAAAAAAGTGTAGTATTAGGTGTTACAACTGTGGCATTATTAAATAGTTTTTCGTTTGCCGCTTTTTCAGATGTGCCGGCAGGTGCTTGGTATCATGATGCTGTAAAATATGTTTCAGAAAACAAAATATTAAATGGAGTTGGAGATAATATGTTTGCTCCTGCCGGGAAAATGACGAGAGCAATGATTGTGCAAGCTTTATATAATATGGAAGAAGAACCTGATATAATAATAAAGAATTTGTATGATGATGTAGAAAGTGGAAAGTGGTATGAAGATGCGATTTCGTGGGGAGTTGGGAGTGGAATCGTAAAAGGCGTTGGAAATAATAAGTTTTCGCCAAATTCTTATATAACAAAAGAACAAATGATTACAATTTTATATAACTATGCAAAATATAAAGAGTATGATGTTACTGTTGGGGAAGACACAAATATTTTATCGTATAACGATGCACTAGATCTATCTGAATATGCTTTTGAACCGATGCAATGGGCATGCGGATCAAAAATTATTGTCGGTTCAGATGGAAATTTACTACCAAAGAAGGAGTTGACAAGGGCTGAAGTTGCTACGATTATTAAAAACTTTAAGACGTATTATGCAAGAGGCAACAAAGCTTGGGTGGAACTTGAAGGTAATGCTAAAACAGGGTATACATGGTCTGCCAGTCAATATGACAAAAACGTTGTAGAAGTTTCGGATTATGAATATATTTCACCTCAAGATGATACTATAATGGGTCAACCCGGTAAATTTAAGTTTGAAATGACTGCATTAAAAGAAGGTAGCACAGAGGTTATTTTTAGATATGCCAGACAAGGGGAAAATGCAATAAAAACTATTGTGTGTGGTGTAATTATTGATTCGAACGGTACTATTCAGCTTGCTCAAAGAGGGAATGAAGATGTAAAGAGTTTTATAATTCAATCAAGGCTTGTGAATGATAAAACACCTGATTATGACGCAAGATTGATAAAAAGCATAGATGATTTAAAAGCATATAAAGAGAACTTTAATATGGATGATTTTTTGTTTGATTCCATAACTACTTCTTTTACAAAGTACGATGAAAAGTATTTTGAAAATAATTGGCTTGCTGTTATAACCAAAAAGGATAGCGGAAAAGGTTATGAAATATCTAGCGTAGATAAAATCGGAGAAAGTAACTTAGAAATTACATTAAATTCATATCCTTCAGAGGTTGATGGCGGAACTTGGTATGTGTTTGTGGAGCTACCAGTAGTACAGTATAATTCGATTACTAGTGTTTCAATTGCAAAATAATTATTTTATGGGAGATTTTTTAATGACAGAAAAAGAAAAAATGCTTGAAGGTAAGCTATATGGGACAGATAAAGAACTAAAAAAGGAATATAATTTTGCTAGAAAAACTTGCATGAAATATAATAAAACAGAGAACTCTAAAAAGCGTAGAAAAATGATAAAAAAACTTTTTGGAAAAACGGGGGAAAAGATTACAATAGAACCCAATTTTTGGTGCGATTATGGATATAACATTTCTGTTGGGGAGAATTTTTATATGAACCATAATGGAATTATATTGGATTGTGCAAAGATTGAATTTGGCGACAATGTGTTTATTGCACCGAATTGTGGTTTTTATACGGCATCTCACCCGCTAGATGCAGAGATTAGAAATACCGGAAAGCGTTTTGCCAAACCTATAAAAATCGGAAATAATGTTTGGATTGGCGGTAATGTTGTTGTTTTACCCGGAGTGACTATTGGAGATAACTCGGTAATTGGGGCAGGAAGTGTTGTTACAAAGGATATACCGGCTAATGTTGTTGCATACGGGAATCCATGTAAAGTTATTAAAAATATTACATAAAAAAGGTGGACTAAATGTTGAACGAAGGTCAATATTTAGTCCACCTTTTTGTCACTCTTTTTTTAGCCCCTTTGAACGACTGTGTCCTGACTGTAAAAGGTAATTGCCCATATACCGGCAATACCGACTAATGTGTAGATAACTCTTGAAACAATACTCATTGTGCCAAATATTGAATCGACTAAATTATAATTAAATAAACCTACGAGCCCCCAGTTTATTCCACCTATTATCACAAGAGTTAAAACAATAGCATGAAGAACTTTCATGGTTATTCCTCCTTTCAAAAATAAATACATAGGTATTATTTGTATAATATAAAAAAATATGATATAAATTTATTGAAACAAGAAGAACGTATTTGTATGGAAAAGAACATGAGAAAGGTTGTAAAAATATGTAGTAAGGGAGCTAAGGTAATGGAATATAAAGTAATATATTCTAATAGGCGAACTATTGGAATTTATGTACATAAGTATACTGTTGAAGTGAGATGCCCCAAAAGGACGCCTCAAAGCGTAATTGAAGGTATAATTTCTGAGAAAGAAAAATGGATAGAAAAAACACTTGAAAAGATGAAAAAAAATGATGCAAAAGAGTTTAGTGAAGAAGAAAAAAATGCACTTTTTGAGAAAGGGGAAAAATTGATACCGTCACGTGTTGAATACTTTAGCAAGATTATGGGCGTAAAGCCTAACGGGGTAAGGATAGGAAATGCAAAAAGTTATTGGGGATGTTGCTCCGGTAATAATAAGATTAATTTTTCATGGAGGCTTATGCAAGCAACGAATGATGTAATTGATTATGTCATAGTGCACGAGCTAGCTCATATAAAGGAGCATAATCATAGTAAGGCTTTTTGGAATGTGGTTGGTAAAGTGATGCCTGATTATAAGGAAAGACGTGAAAAGTTAAAAAAATTAAATTAAAGGGAACTGTTTTTGTGATGGAAAATTCCTCAAAAAAACAGTTCCTTTTTTTCAGATTATCTACATATTTTTATCATTTTTGTATTATAGAATCTAGTTGAAGGGGGGAAATAAAATATAATTTACATATAAGGAGGGAGACGCTTTCTGCAGTGCCTCTCTTTTTGATGACTTTTTTGAGATATTTTACACAACACAATAAATCAACATAAAATATTCCGCCGTTAACTTATAAATTGCTTTTTAGACATTGATATGATAAAATAATAGTAATTTGTGAGCAGAAAAAACAAAAATGTCGTATATATAAAGGGTGATGTTATGGAGTTAAAAGAGCTGTTGACTAATGGCACATTAAAAAATTTCTTTCAAATTCAACATGATAATGACATATCTGAAGAAACATTAAATATTGTACGTCTTCTTGAACAATGTCATTACAAAGTTGGAGAGAATATTGTTACATATGGAGCTAGTGCAGATGATGGAATGTATATAATTATAAAAGGAACTGCAACGGTTTTTAGCGAGAACGGAAACATAATAGGAAATATGAAAAGTGGAGGATTTGTAGGAGAGATGGCACTTATTTCCGGTAAGAAACGTTCCGCTACCGTTAAAGCAGACGGAGATCTTGAAGCTGTTAGAATACCTCGGAATTTATTTAATGAGATCATTAAAAGGAATCCGGATTGTTATGCTGTTTTTATGGAAACTTTATATGCTAATCTTACAAATGTAATATCTGAGCAACAGCGAGTTAAAGCCGAATTAGATGTTGCAAGGAAAATTCAGTTAAGTGCATTGCCTATGAATTTTAATGATTTTGGAGTGGAAGTTTTTGCAACGATGTCGCCGGCAAAGGCGGTTGGTGGAGATTTTTATGATATTTTTAGAATCGATGATAAGCGTGTATGTATGATTATTGCAGATGTTTCAGGTAAGGGAATTTCTGCTGCATTATTTATGTTCATGTCAAAGATGATTATTAAAAATTACGCAAAAATGGGAATGACACCGAATGAAGTGCTTAGGCGAGCTAATAATGAGTTATGTGAGCACAATGACGCTAATATGTTTGTTACTGTGTTTATTGGTGTACTCAATACTGAGACAGGCAAGTTTATATATGCAAATGCGGGGCATAATCCTCCAATTCTTATGAGTAGCGATGGAAAGTGTGAGGTGTTAAATGTAAAACCAGGATTTGTATTGGCGGGTATTGAAGATATTAATTACATTGAAGAAAGTATAGAGCTTGGTGGTAAAGATGCCTTATTTATGTATACAGATGGTGTTACAGAAGCACAAAATCGTAATGATGAGTTGTTTTCAGACTCAAGGCTTATTAGCGTTTTGGAGAAGAGTAACGTAAAAGGGAGAAAAATAGAGGAAATTCTAAAAGATGTAAGTGCTGAAATTAAATTATTTACCGAAGATGCCGGGCAGTCTGATGATATAACGATGCTGGCATTTAGAGTAAAGGAATAAGGGGGCGTTTATGGTTGAATTGACAATTGAGGCGAAAAGGGAAAACTTGGACACTGTTATTGATTTTGTGAATGAAAAGTTGTCCGAGTATGGTTGTTCTTTTGAAATAGAAAGCAAGATAGATATTGCCGTTGAAGAGATATTTGTTAATATAGTGAGTTATGCATACGACCTGGAAGGTGGAGATGTTACATTAAGATGTAATATTATTGAATCTCCGCTTCAAGTTGAACTTATTTTTGGCGATTCAGGGATACCATATAACCCGCTTGAAAGAGAGGAACCCGATATTAGTAAGCCTGTAGATGAAAGAGAAATTGGGGGGCTTGGGATTTTATTGACCAAAAAACTTATGGACGATGTAAGCTATGAGTATAGAGATGGAAAGAATATTTTAAAAATAAAGAAAAGAATAGGAGGCAAAAAGTAATGAAAAAAGTTGTTTGCTTGTTTATCACAGCTATAATGCTTATGCATGTATCGTTTGCAGAGGTTTTTTATGGGAAGGTTGATACTAATGATGAGGTAGAAAACAAGATAACCAGAGAAGAATTTTTTGCACTTATTGGCGGAATAGAAGAAATTGATGCTAATCTAGAATTATTAGATTCTTTTGAAGATTTATCAGAGGTTTCAGAGGATTACAGGGTGCAAATTGCAAGATTGATTGGTATGGGGATTGTGAGCGGAAATATTAAGGAACAAAAGGTTTATTTGGAACCTAAAAAACCAGTTACAAGACTTGAGACAGCCATTATTTTGACAAAGTTTTTAGGGATATATTCAACTGCACCGGCTTCTTTTTCCGATTCTTCTGCTGTACCTAAGTGGGCAAATGAGTATGTTTCTTCGGCTATTAATTTTGGAATTATGAGTCTTGGTAAAAACGGTAATTTTAGACCATACGATGAGATTACATATAATGAGATTACAGAGATGTTAGATAGGTTGTTAGCTAAAGGATACTTTGATGCTAAAAACATTTCTGTGTATGCTGGTAATGGTGTAAATACTCTAAGTGATGATGTTTTAAATGAGGCAAGCTTTTATTCGCCTACAGACATTATAAAACTTGGCAATGCATTATATGTTTCTGATACAAATAATAATGTTATAAGAAAGATAGAAAATGATGAAGTAAAAACAGTTGTCGGAACGCCGGGTGTAAGAGACGAAAACGGAGTGGCTATCGGAAGTTTTGAAGATGGGGAAGATGCGAAGTTCGACGGTGCTACTTTTTTGGCAAAGCCTAAGAGTGGATTACTTATTTCTGATACAAACAACAATGTTATAAGGTATTTGAGCGGAGATAAAGTTACGACATATGCCGGCAATGTTGAAGGTGGATATAAAGACGCGAAAAGAGGAAGAGCATTATTTAACAATCCAACAGGCATTGTAGCGACGTCTAAGGGGGTTGTTTATATTGCAGATACAGGGAATAACGTTATACGAAAGATAGATAGAAATGATAATGTTACGACTTATGCGGGTATTCAGTCAGAAAACGGTGGACTAAAGGATGGTTTAGCAAAAGAGGCGATGTTTAACAGACCTATGGGGCTTGCACTAAAGGGGGATGTTTTATATGTCGCAGATTGTGGTAATCAAAGGATAAGAAAGATTGAGAACGGTAGAGTTACAACTGTTGCCGGCGGCGGGTTTGATAAATATGATGAGTCAAATGAGATTATAGGTGATTACATAGATGGAGAATCAAAAGAAGCTAGGTTTAATTTCCCTCGAAATGTTATTGTAGATGAAGAAGGGAATATTTATGTTGCTGATACTGGTAATTCTGCTATAAGGAAGATTGATAAAAATGGAAATGTGTATACTATAATGGGCTTATCTGCGAATGATGAAGTTGATATTGTAAGTCCTGTTGGACTTTTGATTGATGGAAATAAGTTGTATGTTACAGATACAAGTAGAAACAATATTGTTGTTATGGATATAAGGGAGGTAGAATAGATGAGACTGAAAATACTTGCGTTAGTTACTGCCGTTATTATGCTTTTTCCTAATTATTCTTTTGCAGCTGAAACGGCAAAGGGAAAGACTATACGATTAGAGACATATAGTGGAACAGTCATGGTTAGTAGCGGAAGCGGTAAGGAAATAAGTGTTTCGGAAAAAATGAGGGTATTTGACGGATATAATGTAAAAACCTCTAACGAGTCAGAGGCATATTTATCTTTAGATGATACAAAGGTGGTTAAACTTGGAGAGAATACGGAAGTAATAATTAAAAAGAGTTGGTTCTCTAATAAGATTATTGTTATTTCCGGTAAATTGTTTTTTAATGTTACAAAACCATTAGAAGCCAATGAGAGTTTGGATATTTCTACCTCTACTATGTCTATGGGAATAAGAGGTACAAGCGGAACGGTTAGCGTTAAGGAACTTAAGTCAGATATTCAGTTATATACCGGAAAAGTTGATGTGGAAGGAAACGGAGAGAGTGTGAGGTTAATTCCAGGTATGAAAGCCGTTTTTGATAAAAAGTTAAGCATAGATAAGCTTAGTGAAACCGGGGAAGATATACCGTCTATGGCGTTAAGAGAGATAATAAAAGATAAAAACTTATTGGAAGAGATAAGAAATAATACAGAATTAAATGTTGAAAATTTTGAAAAACAAGAAAGCATAAATTCAACGCGAGAAAAAGAGGAAAAATTAAAAAGAGTAGATGAAATAAATTCTGCTAAAGAGAGTGCTTTAAAAGAAAAGGCTGAAAATAAAAAGAGTAATACAGAAGGTAGAAACGTTACGGGTAAAAGTTCCGGTGGCGGAAGAATCAAGAATTCAAAGCCGGATTTGACTTTGGAAGTACTTCATAAATGGGGCTCAAATTCGGATGATATAGCTGATGCATTTGATGAGTTTGTTACATATGCAGAAAATTATTCGTCAGGATTAAAAATTGATGAGTACAAAAAAATGATGCAGTCAATTATTGATGATGAGGTTCAGGGAGTAAAAGGCGGAATTGCTGAGAAGGTATTCTACTACGGAGCTAACCCTGTGTATGAAACCGATGAATATAGATGGCACTTCCTTGGATATAGTAGTGTTGAACTATTTATTGATGTTTTTAACGAGATGATTTCTAGTATTGAAATTATGCCTGATGCAGGTTAGGAGATGGTAGATATAAAAAGAATATCTTATTGCATGATTTGTGTAGTATTATCAGTATGCGTGTTTTTAAGCGGAGTGTTGAACAGGTTCGAGATTAATTTATCTGATATTTTCTTTCAGTATGAGAGTACGCTTAGTGGGGAGATAGCACTTATTGAGATTGATGCAAAGAGTTTGGAGGAGCTTGGACCTTTTCAATCATGGAAGCGAAGTTATATGGCAGATGTGATAAATATCTTAAATTCTGATCCAAATGTTTTGCCAAGTGTTATAGGTATAGATGTTATGTATTTTGGAAATACAACGCAAGAAGAGGATGATGCTTTAGTCGAAGCTTGTAAAAAGGCAGATAATGTCGTTACAGGTAGTTTGGTTAATTTTGACTCTGTCTTGGTTAAAGATGATAAAGGAAACTTCTATATGGATAATAGTTATGTAACTGAGATTGAAGAACCATATAGTGAGCTTAATAAGGTTGTGAGAAGCGGGCATCTTAATACAAAAGTTGATGATGACGGAGTCCTAAGAAGAGGACTAGGAAATATAGAATTGCCTGATGGTAGGAAAGTTAACAGTTTTGCATTTGAAGTTTACAGACTGTTTGCTGAAAAAAACGAACTGAAATTAAATGATAATATTCCGTTAGATAGTAAAAATGAATTTTATATTCCATATTCTGCAAATCCCGGTGGATATTCGGACGGATTTTCTTTTGTTGATGTGTTAAATGGTAATATTAATCCGGATATTTTTGAAGATAAAATAGTTTTAATAGGTGCATATGCTCCGGGACTTATGGATAATTATGTTACTTCTATTAATCATAGTGAACATATGTATGGGGTAGAGGTTCACGCAAACATAATCGATACTTTGATAAGGGGCAACTTTAAGACATATGTTCCTAAGTGGATACAAAGTATAATAATTGGAATTATTGCTTTGCTTTGCACTATAATTTTCGAAAAGAAAAAGTTATGTAAGTCGACCGTATGGCTTGTGGCTTTTGTGATTGGATATTGGTTGTATGTTTGTGCTTTATACCATTTTGCCGGGAAGATATCTGATGTTTTATGCTTACCGGTATTTATAATAATTATTTATATAGTTTCTATTGCAAAAAGGTATATTAAGGCTAATTTAGAGAGAAAAAAGGTCGAGAATACTTTTAAGAGATATGTTGCACCACAAGTTGTTGATAAAATTATTAAGGACGGACTTGATAACATCGAACTTGGCGGAAAGAATACAGAAATTGCGTGTTTATTTGTAGATATAAGGGGATTTACACCTATGTCGGAAGCTTTGTCGCCGGAAGAAGTTGTGGGCATATTAAATGAATATTTAAGCCTTACAAGTTCCTGTATTTTTAATAACGAAGGTACGTTGGATAAGTTTATAGGGGATGCTACGATGGCAATATTTAATGCACCTTTGCCACTTGATGATTACATATATAAAGCTGTTAAGACGGCTTGGGATATTGCAAAAGGTTCAGAAGAATTATCTAAGAGACTTCAAAAAAAGTTTGGGAAAACTGTAAGCTTTGGAATTGGGGTAAACTGTGGACCGGCAGTTGTTGGAAATATCGGAACGGAAAAAAGAATGGACTATACTGCAATAGGAGATACGGTAAATACAGCTGCAAGACTTGAGTCTAATGCTAAACCGGGGCAAATCCTTATAAGTAAGGCTGTATATGACGTTGTAAAAGAGAGGATTACAGCAACATCTATCGGAGAGATACCGCTAAAAGGAAAGAATAAAGGTGTTGAAGTGTTTGTGGTAGAAAATATTATATAATAAAAGTATGAGCTAAGGTTTTAAAATTGACGTATATATTAATGTAAGTCAAAAACGAAGGGGTATATTTTTGAAGAAAAAATATAAGGAGGAAATTGAAATGGGGAGAATTTTGAGATTATTTAATGACATAAGGTCAAGTAAAAGATGGAAAAGAAATAGCGATTTATATCAAGATGTTGTAAATGCTATGCAATCTTACACTGAGCAAATGGATAAAACTGTAACAGAAGAAAGTGCAAGAAAACTATATAATATATCGAGAGATTTAAAAAATAAAGCCGATTTATATTTAGCTTCTAGGAAGAACCCTAAAACTTCAAGGGGAAAAGCCAGATATAGCATGATACGGGAAATTGCTAGCTTAAATTCGATGCCAGACGAGTTAAGAGACCCAATAAAGGTGGAAAGTTTGAAAAAAGAAGGAAAGAAATTAAGTGATATTGTTGATAATGTTAGAAATAACAACGTTGTTGATATAACAAATCAAGTAAATAAAAAAGTTTACGGTGCGGGTGCGAGTAAGAGAGTTAGGTTTGACTATGCTGGAAGAGACGGCTTTTTTACAGAGAAGCAAAAAATAGAAACAAATGAAGAAATCGTAGCTAGAGAACATGCAAAATTAAAATCAGAGAAAAAAGAGCTATTTGAGAAAATGCAAAAAAGTGGAGTGTTGCAAATAGCTGAAATGCCGGCATCGGTGGAAGGAAAAACTGATAGCAAACTTTTAGATGTGTTATTTTTATCATCTGGTGCGGATATTAGAAATTTTAATGAGCAAGAGATTAGTGATGTTCTTGATTATTATAAAGAGATAAATAAACAGGGTTCTATGACAGAAATAGCAAATGGTTCTGCAGGCATTGCACTTGGCTCAGAAATGAGTAAGCGAAACGTTGCAACTTCAAGAATGGCACATATGCTTCAAATGGATTCTAATATAGCTTTTTCAGAGAATGTTATTGTAGTTGACCGTGGCGTTACTAGTGAAGGTTCTTTTATGGCGACAGCCGTAGGTTATGACAGCAGAAGCGAAACGGGAATGAAATTTATGGCTGACAAAGAGTTTGACTTTACTTCACCAAGTTTTCAAAGAGATGTTAGTAGAATGCAAGTATTTGATATGCTTTGTGGTCAGATAGACAGACATGGCGGAAATTTCTTTTACCAAGTTGACTCGAAACCTGTGAATGGGAAATATGTAATTACTGGGTTGCAAGGGATAGATAATGATATGTCTTTTGGCGAAATTGATTTAAAGGGTAGAAGCAGTGAAAAAATGGTTACGATAGACAAATTAAACGCCATTGATGAGGATATTTTACAGTCTGTAAGAGAACTTACGCCTGAACAAATACAATATACCATGGGTGAAATGCTTAGCAAAAATGAAATTGATGCGGTTATAAAAAGAAGAGCACAGATTTTACAACGTGTGGATGAAGGCGAAGTTACGATTGTAAGGTCGGACGGGTGGGGAGAGCATACACTCTCTTTGATGGAAGAAAGTCTGTACTACAACGAAATAAAAAGAGAAGTTTCTACGGCAGGGATTGCTTTAACACAAAAGCATGATGAAATCGTTGACGAATATGATGCTACGATAAAAAGAATTGAAGCATATAATGAAAAACATCCGGAGGCTTCGCAAAAAATTCCTGCAAAGCCGGAACATTATGATGAGTATAAAGCAGATAAAGCTATACGCCAGTTAGAAAATGTTAGGGGAAAATATGAAGAAACGATGGAAAAGTTTGAAGCTGATGTAAGGCAAGCGGACAAAGAAAGAAAGCCTCTTCCTGATGTGCCACAAGGCTATGCACAATATAGAAAGGAAAGAGAAACTAAGGAAATGCTGGAAAGAGCTGAAGTAATCCCAGAGCGTAAAGAAGTAGCACTAGATGGACTTTTTGATAACAAAATACAAGTAACGCATATGGATGAGCCGGTATCAGCACCAATCCCGAGAAAGGAAGCTTCAAAGAGTGTAGGAAAAAAATAGAGGCTACTGAAAAAGTCTTTGCAAATAATAGAGTCTTAAAAAAACTCTCTCCAATAGCGAATACCACGTATTTTTGATATATGAGGTATTTGCTATTGGGGGGAGTTTTTTTAAGATTGAAAAATATGGTAACTGATAGTAATTATATCAATTTCTACAAAATTTCACATATTGACAACGGTTTTTTATTTCTGTATCATTATGTGTGTAAAGAGGTGACGAACTTGGTCGATTTTTCGAAAGTATATGAAGAGTATTTTTCCAAAATATATAATTTTATGTTCTATAAAGTTTTAAATAAAGAGATTGCTGAAGATCTTACAAGTGAATTTTTTATTAAACTTTTGACTAAAATCGATACTTTTGATGACAGCAAAGCTACATTAAATACGTGGCTTTATACTATTGCCCGAAATAGTGCCATAGATTATTTTAGAGCACACAAGATCGAGTTGTCCGTTGATGATGAGGATAGTCCTATTAATCTTCCTATTGACTTTGAAATGGAAAAGGAGATTATAAAAAATGAAGATAGGCGTGCTTTGTATGAAGCACTTACTAATATAGATGAGAGAACTAGGAAATTACTATCACTTAAATATTTTTTGGGGATGTCGAATAAAGAAATTTCAAGTGTTATGGATATAAATGAAAGTACTGTATCTACAATATGTTTAAGAGGAATTGAAAAATTAAAAAAGCAGCTTCATATTTGAGCTGCTTTATAAAGTAT
>CAZXFU010000041.1:0-12356 GCA_964640345.1 uncultured Eubacteriales bacterium | reverse complement strand
TTTTTGCACCCTTTTTTACGAACAAAAAGTAGCACTTTCCTATTAAATAAAAAAGAGACTTTCGAAAAATTCGAAAGTCTCTTTTATTGGTGCACCATCACGGGCTCGAACCGGGGACCCACTGATTAAGAGTCAGTTGCTCTACCAACTGAGCTAATGGTGCATGACTTAATTAGTATATTTCCCTTTGGCCAATTTGTCAATATATTTTTGAGGATTTTTTATAATTTTTTCTTTCTCAATTCTTTTGAGCTTTTTTATAGCCGCTTCTCTCTTAAGAGCATCCGACTTATTCTCAAAACATTCAAAATATACAAGTTCACACGGACCTCTACCCTTTGTATATTTTGCTCCTAATCCTAAGTTGTGCATTTTTACCCTTTTTTCTAAATTATTAGTCCATCCTGTATATAAGCTCCCATCTTTGCAACGTAAAATATACACAAAATTCTCCATTTCTATCCCTTCTTTGAAATATCAAAAAGCTTAATAAAAAGCTCTCCTGTTGCAATACTATCGTCTTTTGCTCTGTGTCTTTTGTCAGTGTTAATATTAAACCAACGTATCATAGTTTCTAATTTATGGTTTGGTGCATCTGTAACATACTTTCTTGATAAAACTAAAGTATCAAAAATATGTCTGCTTTGCAAATTAACATCCATTCCATTCCTAATTAAAAAATCTAAATCAAATCTCACATTATGACCTACTATATCTGAATTCCCAATAAATTTGCAAAAATATGGCATAATTTCCCGAATTGTTGGTGCATCTGCAACATCTGCATCTCTAATTCCGTGAATTGCCGTGGCATACGCCGGTATTGGCATATTAGGCTCTACATATGTATCAAAAATGTCTGCTATTTTGTTATTCGCAAATTTAACCCCTGCTAACTCAACGATTCTATGTTTCTCGCCTATTCCTGTTGTTTCAATATCTATAACTATATAATCATTCGGCATTTCTTCGCCGAACATAGAAAAATCATATTTTGTTTTCATCATATTAGCTCCCACTCCAAATATGTTTTAATTCTATCATAAAATATCCATGATATGCAACATAATAAAATTGACTTTTTTTTCTCGCAATGCTATCATAAAAAATAAACTTTCTCCACTCCATGTCGCATCGCGACATAATACTAATACATCTCTTTGAGTAATAGAAAGGAATGATTTTATTATGACTATAGCCGATATGAAAATCAATGAAATTGCAACAATCATAAAAGTTGAAGGGAACGGTCCATTACGTCTTAGACTGCTTGACATGGGGCTTATTCCAAATACCGTTGTAAAAATTCAAAAAATTGCTCCACTCGGCGACCCTATTCAAATCCAAGTAAGAGGATATGAACTTACAATCAGAAAAGAAGATGCCGAAAAAATTCAAGTGAAAAGGGAGGAATAAAACAGATGATTTTCGCATTAGTCGGTAATCAGAATTGTGGTAAAACTACTTTATTTAACGCATTAACCGGCTCGAATCAACACGTCGGAAATTTCCCGGGAGTTACAGTTGATCAAAAGATTGGAATTATCAAAAATACAAATAACTGCTCTGTCGTAGATTTACCGGGGATTTACTCAATACGACCATATTCTCAGGAGGAAATTGTTACACGTGACTTTATATTAAATGAAAAACCAAATGGAATCATAAATATTGTGGACGCCACAAACATTGAACGAAATCTTTATCTGACTCTTCAGCTACTAGAACTAAGAATTCCCATGGTACTTGCCCTTAACATGATGGACGAAGTAAGAAATAACGGTGGCACTGTCAATGTTTCACAGCTTTCAAAAGAGCTTGACATTCCTATAATTCCAATAAGTGCCTTAAAAAATGAAGGAATATCAGAACTAGTAGAATCAATTATATCTGTCGTTAAATCAAAGAACTTTCCCCAAAAAATAGATTTTTGCCCAAGTGGACCTGTACACAGATGTATTCATTCTATCTCCCACGTAATCGAAGATCATGCGATGAATTTAGGCATTTCTTCACGCTTTTGTGCCACAAAAATAATTGAAGGAGATGTATCTTTTGGAAAAAGACTTGAATTAAACCGAAATGAGTTGGAATTAATTGAACATACAGTACTGGAAATGGAACATGAATCAGGTCTAGACAAAAATGCTGCACTAGCAGACATGAGATACAATTTTATTGAAAAGGTTTGTCAAAAGACGGTTGTTAAACCGGTAGAAAGTAAAGAACATAAAAGAAGTGTTAAAATCGATGAGATTTTAACAAACAAATATCTTGCACTTCCAATATTTTTTGCAATAATGTTTATAATGTTCTGGCTTACTTTCAACGTATTCGGACGCATTTTATCCGACTGGCTCGCTTTGGGTATAGATTGGATAACAGGCATTGTAGACTGTACATTAACATCATATGAAATAAATCCAGTTGTACATAGTTTAGTGATTGACGGAATTTTTGCCGGAGTCGGGAGTATTCTCAGCTTTTTACCTATAATTGTGGTGCTCTTCTTCTTCCTTTCAATCCTTGAGGATACAGGATATATGGCAAGGGTGGCATTCGTAATGGATAGACTCCTTAGAAAAATAGGTCTGTCAGGCAGAAGCTTTGTACCGATGTTAATAGGTTTTGGATGCAGTGTTCCGGCAATAATGGCAACGCGTACACTTTCATCCGAACGTGACAGAAAAATGACTATACTTCTAATTCCTTACATGAGTTGCTCAGCTAAAATTCCAATATATGCAATCTTCTGTGTTGCCTTCTTTGGAAAATACTCTGCACTTGCAATGATTTCGTTGTATGTAATAGGTATTTTACTCGGCATTGTAGTTGCTCTACTCTTAAAAAACACACTATTTCAAGGGAAACCGATTCCATTTGTTATGGAATTACCAAATTACAGAATACCTTCTATAAAAAGCGTGCTATTACTAATGTGGGATAAAGCAAAAGATTTTTTAGAACGTGCATTTACAATAATCTTTATTGCCACAATTATCATATGGTTCCTCCAAACATTTGACGTAAGATTTAACGTTGTTCAAGACAACACAAACAGTCTGCTCGCATTAATAAGTAAATTACTGGTTCCTATATTTACTCCGCTCGGATTTGGAGATTGGAAAATAGTTACCGCACTTGTTTCTGGACTAACCGCAAAAGAAGCCGTAATAAGTACGCTCAGTGTATTATTAAGTGTTAGTTCGGCAGACTTAGCATACGCTCTCCCTAACTTGTTTACACCACTTACCGCATTTAGCTTTCTAATCTTCACATTGCTCTACACCCCATGTGTTGCAGCAATTGCTACAATAAGGCGAGAATTAAGCTCTACATTCCAAACAATTTGTATAGTATTTTTCCAATGCTTTATCGCATGGCTTACCGCTTTCACTGTTTATAATGTTGGTGCATTATTCTTCAAATAAAGGGGTGGCTGTAAAAAAAATCTCTTAAATAGCAAACACCTCATATGTTTAACGATGCTCAGGATTCACGACGGAAAGCTTTTATCCTACACTGTAGGACGCTTTCCTGTGAATATTCGCATCTTTTAAATATATGAGGTGTTTGCTATTTAAGAGATTTTTTTTACAGCCACCCCTTTATTTGAAAAGACTTTTTCAGTATTTACAGTTTATTTTTATTCTACTTCATCTTGCAATGTTAAATATTTTTTCAAAATTCTCTTTTCATAAAACTTTGAAACAAGTAACCAAACAAAAACATTAACCAATACAATTCCCAAAAACACTGAAACAACAAATGACGTATAACCAAGTGAAATGTCAAATATAGAGTGTAAAAAAATTATGTCCATAAAAGAAAATACACAAGTAAATACAAACATCGGAACCGCAGTAGCACTTGTAATTCTATTTAAACTCCTACCGGGTGCCGATGTAGTATTTATCCCCGAAAATGCGTCTGTTGTCGCAAATCTACTTAGAAGTATTAAAAACAGCACATTAATTGCAACAATAAGTAAGACAGTCCAAAAAGCACTTCTAATAGCCATTCCGAAAATAAACAAGCCAATAATTGTCGCTAAATATAAAAAAGAATAAATAAATGTTCTAATTATAAACTGCTTTAATAACTTAGCAGTCATTTCCTTTTCATCAATAACCTGTATCTGCTCCACAAGCTTCCTCCTCTACCTGTTATCAAGACTTTCAGCCATACCATTTTTATAAGGCACATTAACCTCTCCGGAAATAAGTGGCAAAATATATTTAAGAAATTGCTCATCAATATCGTTATCATCAACAATCCACTTTACCGGAAAAGTTTTCTCTTTATTAGAAATTTCATTAACATCAACAGCAGTATATCTAACAGAATAATCCTCGTCTCTTATTATGCAAATCATCTTAGCAGTTTTACCATTTAATGCAGCCTTTACGCCCTCTGCTCCTACGCAAAAGGCTTCGTTAAGATCCACTTTTGAAATTAAACTCGTTGCACAGCGTTGGACAATATTAAACTCAACCGAGCGAGCCTTTATCCCAAGGCTATCTTTAATTACACCCTCTAAAAACTTGCCACATCCGGTAAGATTTTTATGACCAAAATTATCTACTCCTGCTTTTTGTTCATATTCACAAATAAACTTACCGCTACTATCCTTTATGCCCTCTGAAACGCAAATAACAAGATTTCTGGTTTTCTCAAGTCCTCTTTTCACATCCTCAAAAAACTTATCGACAGAAAAAGCCACTTCAGGTAAATAAATCAGTACAGGATTATCCCATTTATACCTTCTAGCCACGACAGAAGTTGCTGTAAGCCAGCCTGAATTACGCCCCATAATTTCAACAATCGTCACAGAAGGTCTGTCATAAACCTCAGCATCAAGTATAATACTTCTTACAGTATTAGCAACAAACTTAGCAGCACTGCCAAATCCGGGAGTATGATCTGTTCCCACCAAATCATTATCTATCGTTTTAGGGATTCCTATAAACTTTATATCCGAGCCAATTACCTTAGCATATCTTGAAAGTTTGTCTACAGTATCCATAGAGTCATTTCCACCATTATATAGAACATATCCTATATCTAAATCATCAAATTTTTCAAATAATCTTTTATATACTTCGTCATCTAACTCTTTAGGTAATTTATATCTGCAAGACCCAAGATATGCAGAAGGAGTGACTTTAAGCAACTCTAGGTCTTTGTCACTCATGAACCCAAGCTCAACGAATCTATCCTTTAAGAAACCTTCTATTCCATTTTGCATTCCGTAAACCTTCCCGATTTCAGCATGCTTTTTTGCTTCACAAATAACACCGGCTAAACTTGCATTAATAACAGCAGTCGGCCCTCCGGACTGACCTACTATAATATTTTTCATAATATCCTCCTTCTATGCAATAGCTTCTTCCAAAGCACGTGCCAACTGATCAGGACAAGAAGTACCACGCCCATTACAATTAATCCCTTTAAGTTTTTTTATTACATCTTCAACTCTCATTCCTTCAACAAGACTTCCAATCCCTTGTAAATTCCCATTGCAACCATTTACAAAAGTAACTTTGCTCAAAATACCATCATTTACTTCAAATTTTATTTCACGCGAACATGTTCCATGTGTTTTATAAGTATATGTCATAATAATCTCCTCCATATAATATTACATCATATTAACAGACAAAAAGCAAGGGGATGTTAAAAGACCTTTACATCACATCCCCCTGCTTTTTGCTACAACAATTTTTCATACTCTTCAATGCTTGCCCCTCTCATAAACGCTTCAATTATTTCTCGCCCGAGCGGATCAAGTTCAGGGGTCAAATACTTCTTAAGTTCGTCTCTAAAGAAATCATCAAGCATTTGTGCACCCTTTTTATATGCTTCGTCTCCAACTTCCGGCTGCAAATTAACCTCAACAAACTCTTGTGGTACAACAACATCCGGGAGTTCTATATTCTTTAATACATAACCCAATAAAGGATATTTTGAAGGCTTTAGCATATTTTTTAATATCGGCTTTTTACCATACAAAACTAAGAACTCACGTGCAAGCCACTGCGGCATAAATCCGACTTTCCAAGCACCAATATGTTGATTTGGTGTTAAAATATATTTAACATTATAGCAATCCTTAAATTGCTTTAATAAAATATTTGCCTGTATAACCTGCTTACCCGTAGCAAAAGGCCAATAAGAACCTACGCCTTCACTACTCATTCCCTTAGTATCAACAATACTAGGGTTACTATATCCACGCGGTGCGACAAGTCTCCAAAGCCAAGCAATAGCAGGCGGCAGCATATGGAACATTCCAATAATTCCGTAAGTAGGATTTTCCTTAGTGCAAGGCGGAGTTCTTACGCCAAAGCTCCTAATATCTACTGAAACAGTAGAGTCCACAACTCTAGGGAAGTTTTTCTTTGGCATAACTACCCTAGGATTTGAGCAAACCTTTCCTTCTCCCTCGGGAATAGCTTCCCAAATAAGAGCACTTGTATGAGGAACCGCCTCTAAATTAAGATATAAAATTGGCTCAGGCGGATGAGTGCAGAGTCTTTCAAGTTCAGGGTTCGTACCGCACTGTAAAATATTATCTGTACGAATAAACCAAGCATCTTCAGCATCCCTTACCACAAGTTTACCGTCGCCTTTTTGCATATCCGGATGAGCGATAGCCATATCATCTGTAACAGGTCGAATTTTACATATACTATGAAATCTCATTCTATAAACCTCATGCGTAAGGACGTTTTCGCCGAAAACAACTCTGCCGCTAACGTCTCCTCCAACATGCTCTGACATCTCTGTCTTACCGCTACCGCTTGCACCTTCATGCATAATAGTAACAACACTCTTAAACGGTACCAGGACTTTAACAACAGAAGTGTGAAGTGTAGTCCATCCTTCTTTTTCGCCCTGATTTAATAGTACACCATAAATACCCTTTTTAGCACTCGGCCCCGGATACATATTATATGCATAAACTTCATGAACGTCATCAAGCCTATTATGGACAACAACTTGCTTGCCGTCAAAATGAGTAAGTCTAAATGTAGGTGCTAAATACAAAATCGCTTTAGGATTAAAACCTTCAGGTATATCATCTGCTGGAATAAACGACTGCATATCTGCAAGACACCATGCAAAAAACGCGGCATTCAGTGGTCCTATATATAAAGATTGATAACCATACTTATTATCCCCAGACATAAACGGCATAATAATCAAATCCTGTTCTGAAAGCCAATCAAACGTATCTTTTTTTAAAGCCGAAAAATTATAGCCGAACTTATCCTTAAACCTCGGTTTATCTGTAGGCTTATCATCAGCGATAAAAAGACAATTAGGCTCACGCTTCCTCATATACGGATCCGTATAGTTTACAACTACACCATTTTTCATTTTTGTAGCCCAAGCCTCTTTTACCTTTCCTTTTCCAGGAATATCATACTCTATGTTATAAACATCAGGTTCCCCACACATAGAAAGTTCTATTAATTCCTCTCTACTACTAGGTATAACATACTTGTGCCCTGAATTAAAAATTCTTTTTACATCTTCTGGCACCCCCAATTTACAAAGTACCTTGTCAAGAACAAAATCTCTCATAACTTATGTCCCTCTTTCAATTAAATCTCTTCAAATTTATTTGAAATGCTTGCAAACTCTTCTAAAGAAACTCTTTCAGCTCGAATATCAAGCGGAATATTTAATTCTGTTAATATTTTTGATAATTTTTCTTTATTTACTCCGTTAATATTTGCATTACCCAAAGAATTCACTAACGTCTTTCTTTTCATAGAAAACGCTGCTTTTACAATTTCAAACATTAACTTGGCATTAACTTTAACCTTTGGCTCTTTTAAAATATCTAACAAAACTACAGCCGAATCAACATTAGGCGGTGGCAAAAACTTGTCAGCCTTTACAGTATCAACGTACCTTGGCTCAGAATAATAGTTAACAGCAACAGTAATTGCTCCATATTCACGTCCTGTAGGCTTCGCACATACTCTCTCTGCCACTTCTTTTTGCACCATAACTTCGATTAAATCAATATCCAATTTTTCTTCTAAAAGCTTCATAATAATAGGTGTTGTTATATAATATGGCAAATTAGCAACAACTTTTACTTTACTCCTACCAGTAAATTTAGAAATAAGCGAATTCACATCCACCTTCATAATATCCTCATTTAAAATTGTTAAATTTTTTATATAAGTATATTCTTTCTCTAAAATATCCACCATATTCTTATCTATTTCTATTGCTATAACATGTCCCGCCTTTTCGCAAAGACGTTTCGTAAGGTTGCCCAATCCAGGCCCTATTTCAATAACCAAATCACCAATTTGTATATCGGCATTAAAAATTATTTTATCAAGTACATTTTCATCAATTAAAAAATTTTGACCGTATCTTTTTTGAGGTCTTATATTGTATTTCCTCATAATTTGCTTGTTTTCTTCAAATAAAGACATATATTTTTCTCCTGTTCTTAAAATAACTATGTATTAAGATTACCATTTTATATATTTTTTATCAACTATACTTATGTTTTTTACACTTCATTCTTTGATGAATACATCCCAAAAGATAAGACAACTTTTTTATGGCATCCCATTTTAGAAAGATGCTAAAAGTGGCTGTAAAAAATAATAGCAAACAACCCATATATTCGCATCTTTTAAATATACGAGGGATTTGCTATTATTTTTTACAACCACTTTTACAATTACTTTTTATTTCTCAACTTTATCAATAACAACCTTAATTTTCCCATCTTCAAATTCAATTCTCACATTATCACACAACTTTTCAATCCTCATTACTTCTTCAATCCTCTCATTAGACTGATTTGAGGAAGGAATGTCTATAACAACTTTTCCATCTTCTTCAAATGAAGAAACAGTAATCTCCTTTTCGCCGCTTTCAACTTCTGCCTGAATAAGTCTGCAGATTATATACGGTATATTACCATTGCAAGTATTAATTAAGGCGAAATCTTCTGTAGGCTTTGTATAAAGCTTGGCAGAATTTTTTATCATATACATTTTCATAAGCATTGCTACTTTTTCTAATATATCCCCTGCTATTATCTCATTTTCGGAAACAAGTCCTAAAGCCTTAACAACTTCTTTTATATAACTTGCTGAATTTTGCATATGACCAATTCTTGTAATGAAATCATTCTTAACATTCTCGCTCATATTGCTATCTTTAACAAGTGCCTCAAACGCCATTGCAAGTCCGCCTATACTCATAAGCTTTTCATTTATCTCGCCAGAAATAGCATCAATTTTTTCAGCAAAGAACAAATCTTTTGCCTTTGAAATCTGTTTTTCTTCTTCTCTTTTCTTTATTTCTCTTAAAAGTTGAGCAGATTTTATTGCAGATAAAACCATTAAAATTAAGTCTTCATTAGGCTTAGCCTTATTATAATAGCCTTGAATATTTAATTGATATAACATTTCGTCTTGGGGTTTTTCGCCTGAATACCCAGTCTGTAAAATTATTATTGTATCCGTATTAAATTCTCTTAGTCTTATTAAAAATTCTTCACCTGTCATCTCCGGCATAAAGAAGTCAAGCAATATAACATCGTAAAAATTAGTCTTTAAATGCTCTAAAGCCTCAGCGGGATTATTCATTGCAGTTATATTAAGTCCCATTGCCGACAGTACCACTTCTTGGCCTGTAGTATATGCAAAATCATCATCAATTAGTAATACTTTATAATCTGATATATCAATATTTTTATTCATTACTCTTCCTCCCTTTTCGTAGGTATTTTTACATAAAATGTTGTGCCTTTTCCTTCTTCTGTTTCAAAAGTAATATCTCCATTAAATTCAGCTTTCATCATAGATTTAGCAAAATACAATCCAAATCCTGTTCCTTTTGTTCCCTTTGTTGTAAGAATCTCCTTAAATAATCCCTTTGCAATCTTTTCGGGTATTCCGCCGGCATTATCTTCAATGCTTATCACAGCAATATCATCTTCACTATAAGCACCTATATGTATTTCTCCATGGTCTCCATTATACGCTTGTATTGCATTCATCACTATATTCATAATGACTTGTGAAAGCTTTCCAAAGTCTCCAAACAATGTTATATCTTCTTTCACATCCACAAACAATTTGCACTTATGTTTCTCTAGTTCATTGTTTACCAAAATTCTTATGTTGTCAATAACTTTGTTCAATAAAAATTCCGTTTTTTGTGATTCTCCGGTATTTCTAATCTGATTTCGTACACTCTCAACAATATCTGTAATCTTATCTGCACTAACTTTCATAGCAAGAAGCATCTTCTCTTCCTGTTCTGTATATTCATGCTTACCTTTCAAGAAATCTATCCCCATACGAATTGTGGCAATAGGCGTATTTATATCATGTGCCATCCCGCCGGCCAGCTGACCGAGTGACGCAAGACGTTCTTGCTCAATCAGCGCATTTTGCGAACGTTTAAGTTCTGTTATATCTTTAAATGCTATAATCACTCCCACAAAATCATCGCCGGTTCTAATCGGTGTTAATTCAATAGAATAAATTCTGTTTTTGACTTCAATATTTTTTTCTATAACAATAGTATCTAAGCTACTTTTTATCGTTTCTATATTACGTTTTAAGGTCGAAGACATTTCATCATCAATTATATGATCTTTTTTTAAAAAATTTAGTACATCATCTTTTATATTTAATTCCTTTTCAGAGGAAACAATTTGTAAAAATGCCCTATTGTAATCGACCAACTCCATCATAGGATTTATTACAATATATCCATCAGCCATGCAATCTACGACTTTTTGCAAAGCAATTGGAGCAACTTCCAAAAAGTCATATTTAAATATTGCAAGTGAAAAACATATTGCCGTTATAGTCAACGTTATAGGCGATACATCATAGTAAGAATAAAACTTTAAAAAGTCTATGTTTGTAGCACTCCCAAGTATCCATAAGAAGTTAAAAAACACTGGTATCAATGTTCCCCATACCATCAACCCTGCCTGTTTGGTAAAGTTTTTAGAGTTCTTTATAGACGCATATACCAATATTGCAGTAGCCGAAATAAGGTTAAGCCAAGTAAACATCATCGCCACATAAAAATATGGACCAAAGTCATAGTTTTCTGTTACTCCATATGACCTATAAAATAAATGATGCCAAGAGTTTGTCCATAAAATAATGTTAGTTAAAACTTGAGGAGCCACTATCAAAATATACTTATTGTTATACTTCAACTTTCCATTTTTATATATTAATGCAGCAAAAAGGAAAAACACAGTTCCAAATGTTGCTCCTAAAAATAATACATACTCAAATATAATATTTTTATAATCAAAAAATAAATCTGATGCAACCAGTAACATATATCCGATGTTGCATACTAAAAGCGAAATAACATGCATCAAAAAGATTTTGTGTAGTTGCTTTCTCGCTCTTAATCTAATTATATACCCAATTATATAAAGTAACGCTATAAGTGAAACAAAAACACATCCTATGTATATTTCCTTACTCATTTTATCCCTCCGTAGTATTAAATACATCTTCTATTACTTTTGCATTTCTTTCGGCAAATTCAGCTTTTAACAAGTCAAAATGGTTTCCGGCAGCTCTATATTTAATTATTTTTCCTTTTGTAAGCTTTGCAACTTCCTCAACATCTTCGTCTTTCATTTCTTGAGACTGTATAAAATATATATCTGACTTAATCGGTTCGCCAAATTTTTCCTTATCTGCCATATAGTTCATATAATTTCTTATCTTTCTTTCCAAAATATCTCTTAAAAACGAATTTTCGTTCTCTATTTTTGCATAATCCATACTGTACTGTACAAAGAATTGAAGCTTCTCTTCAATGTTTTCTTTAGCAATTTTGCCAAAGAAGCCGTCCATCAAAACAACCTTCACGTTTTCGCCTATTTTTCCGGCAATGTCCATTACTATATCCGCACCGGCAGAAAAACCAAGCAGCAAATATGGCCCTTCGCTCTGAATACTCTTCATATCTTTTATATATTTATCAATCTTATCTTCATCTTCAATATAGTTAAAAGCATACAAAGAAAAATCTTTAATACATTTACTTATATCGTTAAATGCCAATCCATAACCTGTAATCGGCGGAAATGCAAAAATATTTTTATCATGTTTTTCATTTAACAAGCTGTAATTTGTGCCCAAGTCAACATTTTCATTATAATCATTTATTAATAATGATGATATCTTCTTGCTAAGCTCTGAAATAGAAGGTGCTAAAAATACATCTTTATAGTCAAGTTCTACCTTAAATTCATTATAAATCTCCATTGTAAGCTTTATAACTTTAAGCGAATCTCCCCCAAGTGCAAAGAAATTCTCATTCTT
>CAZXFU010000040.1:0-12387 GCA_964640345.1 uncultured Eubacteriales bacterium | reverse complement strand
CACTCTGGGTTCTTTCGGGAAATTGTTTCATTTCCATAACTCCTGTAACAAGTACAGTTCCACCATCAACTATATCTCCTGCCGAAACCATTGGATTTCCCTGATATGTATCTATACTCACAATTAATGCTGGTTTCCCGGCAATAATGTCACACGGTACATCTTTGTCAACTCTATCTGGTACCTTTGGTTTCTCAACCACCTCTACATTAAGCTGTATCCCATCAATATCAATTCCAATCCAGTTTACATCATCACGCTTAGTCATAAACAAATTTGCAATATTTCTAACATCTAATGTGCTGGACTTAACCCACTTTTTAACACCAAGCTCGCTTAGTGTCTTTAAAATCTCGCTCTTATCAATACTTTCATTTCCAAAAACATTAATGTCCCAAATAAACATACCTGAAACTTTTATACATATAACAAATATCAAAAAACCAAAAATGAAAAGTTTTCTTTTCCTGTATTTATGTAAGAAAAATGGTACCCCACATCTTTTTCCAAGATTTATTCTGCATCCGCATTTTTTTGCCTGTGCTCTCATATTTTTAAAACCGGTTATACTGGTTCGCCCAAGCATTTTGGCATTTCCATACCTTTTTATATTCCAAAAAGGTATATCATTTATTACGCAAAGATTTGTAAATTTCTCTAAAAAAAAGCCTTCAACAGTAACATTGACATAACCTAAAAGAAACTTCCAAATCCTTGCTAAAAAAAGCATTACTACTCATCTCCCTCAATTTCTATATTCCTAATTTTCCCTTTTATATAAAGTTCCTCATTATCCATATCATTTATAACTAAATTCTCGCCTACTACTGTAATTATCCCAGAAGCACTTCTTAATCTAATCTTATTCGTCTCATACTCAATAATTCCACTATAATTTTCAATAGTAAACTCATTTCCGCCCATAAGTACCATACGTGAATAATTCGTAACAAGTTCTTTTGGCAAATCTCCAAGTTCGGTAAATCTTTTTTTTAATTCATTTGCCACTCTCTTTTTTTTCCCCAAACTACCACCTCACACAACCTTAACATTATATTCTTTTAGCCAGTCATTAACCTGAATAAAAAATGCCATAACCTGAGGTCCCTTCATAAGCTGTCCAAACCAAGGTCTAGTCGCTTCAATTCCGTTTTCAGCTAACTTTAACACATTTGCCTTATCTACAATGTCCAAGATAGGCGAATTTTTATCGTTCATAATCTCAATAAATCTATCTATAATTAAATTAGTATATTCAGGATTATATGTCTTTGGATATGGACTCTTTTTTCTATACGCAACCGATTCAGGAAGTAAATCCTTAAAGGCGTACCTCAAAATTCCTTTTTCCATATTATTATAAACTCGATATTCCCAAGGAATATTGTAAACATACTTCATCAATTTAAAATTGCAAAAAGGTGCTCGAATTTTAAAATCTGCAATTCTTGCCATCTTATCCTGTCTTTCAAGTAAAACAGGCAAAAACCACCTATACGTCAAATAGCCGATTTCTCTTATCCTTTTGTATTCCTCAGATTCTTTATATAGCTTCGGAACTTTCTCTAACTCATCTCTATACACACTCTTAGCAAAATCCAAAACATCAAACTTTTCCTTTATCTCTTCATTAATATATTCATTTCTTTCAGAAACAGACCTAATCCAAGGGAAAAATTCGGAAGTTTTTAACTCTTCTCTGTGGAACCACGGATAACCGCCAAAAACTTCATCCGCACATTCTCCTCCCATTCCGACATTAGCGTATTTACTCATTTCTTTACAAAACACCATAAGAGAAGTGTCTATATCTCCCATTCCCGGGAAACCTCTTAAAATCATAGCCTCATGTAACCCCATCACTAAAGCTTCATTAGATAACTTCATTGTAGTATGATCCGTTTCAGAGAAATCTGCCATAACCTTTATCCACTCAGAATCTGAATTAGGCTGAAAATCATTTGATTTAAAATAAATGTCGTTCCCATCATAATCTACCGAAAAAGTCTTTAATTTTCCACCTGAATGCCTAACAGCCTCAGACACAACAGCTGTAACAATGCTAGAGTCTAAGCCACCGGATAGTAAAGCACAAACATCTTTTTTACCAGAATATTGTTTTAAAATAGAGTCAACTACCATCTCCCGAATATTATCAACTGCATTTTCAAACTCTTCCTTACTTTCATACGCTTCAAACTCTGCATACCTAAAAATTCTAAAAGTGCCCGCAAAATACTCAGCATAGCACCCTGCCTCTAACTGAGTAATATTCTTAAAAAATGCACTGTTCCCACGCCTTGAAGGGCCTAATACCAAAAGTTCAGCCACGCCTTCATATGCAATCTCCGGCTTTACATTCCCGCCTTCTAGAATATATTTGACATGATTAGCAAAAACACATCCATCTTCTAAAACCGAATAAAATAATGACTTTGCACCAATCGGATCCCTGGCTAAAAATAATCTCCTACTCTCTACTTCCCAAATTCCAAAAGAAAATACACCCTCAAATTTCTCTAAACATCCCTCTCTCCATGTAATATATGCTTTTAAAACAAACTCTTCCTCGCCTTCAGAATCAAAATAATTACCGCGAGAAATTAAATCCTTTCTTAGTTCTTCTCTATTATATATTTCACCGTCATATGTAATCACATATGTTCTTCCGTTGTACTTATACACCTTAGTCTCTTCGGCATTTAAGACGTCCACAAATCCTTGATCATCATTAATCAATCCACCCATGTTATTCATACACATACACTCTCCTTATACAAAAAATGGAGAACTATTCAAAATAGTTCTCCATAATATATGCGTATATATACATATAAGTTCTTACTTACTAATTCCAAGAATTTTGTACTCAATATCTCCAACAGGTGCGGCAACCTTTACTTTAGCTCCCTTTTTCTTACCTATTAAAGCCATTCCCATGGGTGATTCATTAGAAATTTTATTATTCATTATATCAACCTCTGTAGGTCCGACAATAGTATATTCAATCTCTTCATTCATTTCGATGTCCAACACTTTTACTTTATTCCCAATACGTACTGTACTTGAATCAATATCGTCATCAGAAATAACCTTTACGTTTCTAAGCATATTTTCAATTGTTACAATTCTCGTTTCAACTTCTGCTTGCTCATTTTTAGCATCATCATACTCAGAGTTCTCAGAAAGATCTCCAAAACCTCTAGCCTCTTTTATTCTATCTGCCACCTCTTTTTTCTTGGTTGTTTTTAAATAATCCAATTCCTCTTCTAATTTTTTAAGTCCCTCATAGGTTAAGACTACTTCTTTTTCTGACATATAAAAAAACCCCCATTCCGCTAATAATTAGCTTAATGATAATATTAAGTAGTTACATTACTACTAACATTTCTCTATATTATATAATTTTAATAATGTTGTCAAGTAGTAATTTTTTTATTTGCAAAAATTGCAGCCTCTTTTACAGTCCTACTTTTCTATGACTTTATTTAGCACTTCTTCTTTAGTAACAAAAAATGTTGTCCTAAGTATTTCTCGCTGCTTTTTATCAAAAAATGCCAATGCAATAGGCATATCGTCTAAAGTAAACCTTATTCCATGCTTCTTTAGATATTTACACGTAAACAATTTACACCCTAGACATTTAACATCACAGCGATGCTCTTTTTGATGTTCACACAACTTGATATCACTAAATTGTAAACCGTTATATTTAAATGAATAACAACAACCCATAATTTTGTCTTTATTGTAATACTTTCTATTAGCAATGCACCTATTATCTTCAAACTTGCAGATATCATTATTCATAAATTTTTTATCAAGTTCATCGCAAATATAATCATAAACGACTTCATATCTTTTATAAATGCTCTCTTGTAATAACGCCTGTAACGTTTTTACTAAAACTTCATTCTCTTCACGGCAAAATCCCAACACATTATCTGCTCCTACTTTTATATCATTTTTTTCGGCAATATTAAACATCTGAACCAAAGGGATTAAAACCTCTTCATCAACATCAATATCTATTATAAAAAATACTCTTTTACCATCTTTAAAAAATTTTTCTTTTAACTCATCTGTTTTTATTAGCTTCTTGCCAAAGCAACTTGAAGGCTTTGCACCTATTAAAATAACTCTTTTTACCCAGCTTTCATTTAATAACTTTATATAATAATTCTCATTTGAATAATTATTCTCAAAGCACACAAAAATTACGTCTTCATACTCTTTAGCTAAAGCTTTTATACTATCATAATTTAATTTTACGCCAATTATATAATCATTTAATATATTTAACTTTTTCATATTTATCACCTAGCTATTTTATCGGTTATAGAAATAAAATCTAAATACACAATAAAAATTAAATTCCTTCAAATTAAAAAAATAAGTATATGCTTTAAAGGAAACAAATACTTGCAAAAAGACTCCATTTATTATTGCTTAGACATCTTTCTCACAAATCCTAAATTCCGCTAAAACATATACTTATATATTTATGACTTAATAAGGCTATTCCCGTTCATCTCTTCAGGGATTTTTTCCCCAAGAAGTTTTAATATAGTTGGAGCCAAATCGCACAAAGCTCCATTATTAACCTCTGTTCCTTCGGGTGCACCAAGTAGAATAAACGGTGTGTCATTCGTTGTATGAGAAGTAACTGGCTCATTTTTTACATAATCAAACATAACGTCTGCATTTCCGTGATCTGACGTAATAAGTACATAGCCGTCTTGTTTTAATACCGCATCAACAACCTTTCCAACGCACTCATCTGTAACCTCTACAGCCTTTTTAGCAGCCTCAAAATTACCTGTATGTCCAACCATATCCGGATTTGCAAAATTCAATATAACAACATCATACTTCTTTTCATTTATTGCATTAACTGCCTTTTCAGCCACTTCATACGCACTCATTTCCGGTTGCATATCATATGTTGCAACCTTAGGAGATGGAACCAGAATTCTATCCTCTCCGTCAGAAATCTGTTCGACGCCACCATTAAAGAAAAACGTTACATGAGCATATTTTTCAGTTTCGGCAATTCTGAGTTGTTTGTAGCCCTTTGCACTTAAATATTCTCCCAACTTATTTTTTAATACTTCAGGTTTAAATGCAACATGAACATTCTTCAAACTCTCATCATACTGAGTCATACAAACATAGTAAAGTGGAAAACATCCTTTCTCTCTCTCAAAACCCTCAAAATCTTCGTTCATGAGAGCCCAAGTAATTTCTCTGGCTCTGTCTGTTCTAAAATTATAGAAAATTATAGAATCATTTGCGTCAATTGTAACAACAGGCTTGCCATTTTCTGTAATAACAAACGGTTTTACAAACTCATCTGTTTCATTTCTGTCATAAGAAATCTGAACAGCCTTTAACGGATCGTCACACATTTCTCCCTTTCCAAGAACCATAGCATCATATCCAAGTTTTAGTCTTTCCCACCTTTTATCTCTGTCCATTATGTAATATCTTCCCATAACAGTTGCAATCTTACCTACACCAACTTCGCCTAATGTTTTTTGAAGCTCCTCCACAAAGCCTTTTCCGGATGTAGGTGGAACATCACGCCCATCTAAAAAGCAATGAACATAAACATCTTTTAACCCATTATCTTTAGCAAGCTTAAGTAAAGCAGTCAAATGACTTGTGTGACTGTGAACACCACCTATAGATAACAATCCGTACAAATGTAACTTTGAATGATTTTTCTTACAATTTTCAATAGCACCCAAAAACTCCTCTTTTTTAAAGAAATCACCATCTTCAATAGATTTTGAAATACGTGCAAGTTCTTGGTAAACAACTCGTCCGGCTCCCATATTCATATGTCCAACTTCAGAAGTACCCATTTGACCGTCTGGAAGTCCTACTGCTCGACCACTCGTTTTTAACCTTGAATGAGGATATTTTTTTATATATCCATCCAAATTCACTTTATTTGCGGCTTTAATAGCATTTCCTCTTTCATCTGGATTTATGCCAAATCCATCCATAATAATCAGTGTAACCAACTTGTTTTTCATTTCAAATCATGTCCCTTTCTCTCAATCATCTTTATAGGTAGTTATTACTTATTATCCTTTTGATACCTCTCCAGCATATCAACAAAAGCATAAGTATATGAACTCTCATCAGCATAAGTATTACCGTCAATGTCCATAATACGTTTGCATATAGACAATGTATCTTTTATTAACTTTGTAGCATAATTTGTCTGTGCCAGTTTATCAACATCAACTGCAAGCTCTATGTACTTCGGAACATTGCTGAAAATCGTGTCAACAGTAGAATCTTCATTAACTTCGTCTTTTATGTTCTCATCAAAATCAAACTTGTTAATAGCAGCCTGTTCCTCATCCGTGACACCATCACTTGCATTAGCAATTCCAATAAATACTCCTCTCATATAGTGTTTTGCATCAGACAAAATCTCGTTAAGCTCAGGTTTTGTCGGTAATAAGTATTCTTCGCTTAATTTATATAGTTCTTCTATGCTACTCATAAGTGATTTATATTCTTCAAATGCATTATTCAGTAATTCCATTCTTTCAGTTCTCATACTAAAAAATCCTCCCTACAACCTAACAATTAATAATAGCAGTAAAATCGTCTGCCTTTAAACTAGCACCTCCAACCAATCCACCGTCGATATCTGATGTTGTAAATAATTCACGAGCGTTGCTTGCTTTAACACTTCCGCCATACTGGATTCTTATATTTTCAGCCACCTCTTTATTATATAGCTTTTCAACAACACTTCTTATAAACTTACAAGCGTCATTTGCATCAGTCGATGATGCGGTTTTCCCGGTTCCAATCGCCCAAACAGGCTCATACGCAATAACCATTTTACTAACTGCATCAGCAGGTATATCCTTTAATGCTCCAACAGTCTGTCTTTCAAGGACTTCATTTGTAGTTCCGTTTTCTCTTTCAGAAAGAAGTTCACCAACGCAAACAATAGGTTTTAATTCATATTTTAACGCAGCCTTTAATCTGCTATTTACAGTCTCATCAGTTTCGCCAAAGTATTGTCTTCTCTCTGAATGACCAATAATAACATATTCTACACCGGCTTCTTTTAACATTTCCCCGGAAATTTCTCCGGTAAATGCTCCGTTATCTGCCCAATGAATATTTTGTGCACCCACTTTAATGTTTGTTCCTTTAGCAGCCTCAATAACAGAAGCTAGTGAAGTAAAAGTAGGGCAAACAACAACATCGACATCTGCACCGTTAACTTTTTCTTTAAGCTCGTTAACAAGTGTGGCAGCCTCCTTTGCGGTTTTATTCATTTTCCAATTTCCTGCAATAATTTTTTTACGCATAGTAAAACCCCTCCTATTTTTATTTTTACTTATTATTTAGTGCCTCAATACCTGGCAACTTCTTGCCTTCGATAAACTCTAAAGACGCACCGCCACCGGTGGAAACATGTGTCATTTTATCCGAAAGATTAAACTTTTCAACAGCAGCCGCACTATCTCCGCCGCCAATAATTGTAACAGCATCTTTGTTTTCAGCTAAAGCCTTAGCAACAGTAATTGTGCCATTTGCAAAAGTGTCTATTTCAGAAAATCCCATAGGACCGTTCCAAATAATTGTCTTATAGCCTTTAATCGCCTCAGCAAAAGTCTTGGCTGACTCAGGTCCTATATCTAATCCTTCCCAACCGTCCGGAATAGCATTAGAAGGAAGTATCTTTGTCTCTGTTCCTTCTTTTATTTCCTTAGCACAAACAGAATCCATAGGGAAATAAATCTTTACTCCTTTATTTTTAGCCTTATCTAAAATTTCTTTTGCTAAATCCAGCTTATCATTTTCACAAATAGAATCTCCGACAGTTCCGCCCATAGCCTTCATAAAAGTATATGTCATACCGCCGCCAATCATAAGAGCATCAACTTTTTCCATTAAGTTTTCAATAACACCAATCTTAGAAGAAACCTTTGCACCACCTAAAATTGCTAAGAAAGGTCTAGCCGGATTTTCTAGGGCATCTCCCATAATTCCAATTTCCTTTTGAATTAAATATCCGCAAACAGCAGGTAAATACTTTGTAACACCTTCTGTAGAAGCATGAGCACGATGAGCAGTACCAAAAGCGTCATTTACATATATCTCAGCTAAAGAAGCAAGTTCCTTAGCAAAAGTCGGATCGTTAGCCTCTTCTTCCGAATGAAGTCTTACATTTTCAAGAAGCATAACTTCGCCATCTTTTAAAGCCATTGCCTTAGCCTTAGCATCAGACCCGATAACATCACTTGCAAAAGCTACAGGACATTTTAACAACTCAGCAAGTCTTATAGCAACAGGAGCTAAAGTTTGCTTGTCCTTAGTTTTTCCTATATGTGAACAAAGAATAACCTTTGCCCCATGTTCCATTAAATATTTAATTGTAGGCAATGCACCCACTATTCTCCTATCATCAGTAATTTTACTCTTATCTTCAATATCAAGAGGCACATTAAAGTCACAACGTACTAAGACTCTTTTACCCCTTACATCAATGTCCTCAATAGTCTTTTTATTCATAAAAAATTCCTCCTTCATAAATATAAATCTTTTCAAAAAGAGTTTATCACAAGAAAATTAACATTGCAACAAATTATTATAACTATATATTATCCGAAAGCGTTGACATAATACGTGAATTGATGCTATAATACGTAAGAGATTTTACTTATTTAAAATTCTTTTTTACTAAAAAGGAGGACGTCACTATGAGATACACTAACCGCTATTGCTGGCAAAGATCTGAGGAAAAGGGTGACTACATAACCGCGATTCAATTGCTTAACAAGGAAATGGAATATAATTATATTCGCACCCAAAAACTCGTTTTGACAAGTGAAAATGCTCATACCATACTCGAAGTAGAGGTTACATACAAAATGACCGCATATAAGGCTCACTTACCAGATTCTATTACTGAGCTGCATCAACTAAAGATACTACAGGTATTGAAAGAGACCCGAAGTAAGATGATAGAACTAATGAAACAACTTTAAGGTTGTTTCATTAAATGAACCCCAAGGTCTTTGCAAATAAAAAAGTACAGATGTCATATAGTTTAAAAAATGACATCCGTACTTTTTTTATTTGCAAAGACTTTTTATGTTTATTTACTTAAGTTCAGCAAAGTACTTAATTGTTCTAACCATTTGGCTTGTATAAGAATTCTCATTATCATACCAAGCAACAACTTGAACTTCATATAAACCGTTTCCGATTTCGGCAACCATTGTTTGTGTTGCATCAAATAATGAACCATATTTCATTCCGATAACATCTGAAGAAACGATAGGCTCTGTATTGTATCCAAATGATTCAGAAGAAGCGGCTTTCATAGCTTCGTTAATTCCTTCTGCAGTAATATTTTCGCCCTTAACAACAGCTGTTAAAATTGTTGTTGAACCTGTTACTACAGGGACTCTCTGTGCAGATCCGATAAGTTTTCCCTTTAATTCAGGAATAACTAGACCAATAGCCTTAGCAGCACCTGTTGAATTTGGAACAATATTTGCAGCACCGGCTCTTGCTCTTCTTAAATCTCCTTTTCTGTGCGGACCGTCAAGTATCATTTGGTCACCTGTATAAGCGTGAATTGTTGACATTATACCGCTTTGAATAGGTGCATAATCATTTAATACCTTAGCCATAGGAGCCAAGCAGTTTGTTGTACAAGATGCAGCTGAAATAATTGTATCATCTGCAGTTAAGATATTTTCATTAACCGAAAACACAACAGTTTTCAAATCATTTCCTGCAGGTGCGGAAATAACAACTTTCTTAGCACCGGCGTTAATATGAGCTTGAGCTTTTTCCTTTGATGTGTAGAAACCTGTACATTCAAGAACAACATCTACGCCAAGTTTTCCCCAAGGAATATTATTAGCATCTGCTTCCTTATAAATCGTAAGTGTCTTACCGTCAACAGTAATTGTGTTAGCTTCATCATCAGCTGTAACTGTGTGAAGATTTTCCCCTATTCTGCCACAATAACTACCTTGTGCCGTGTCATACTTTAGTAAGTGAGCTAACATTGAAGGTTTTGTAAGATCATTAATTGCTACAATCTCATAACCTTCAGCATTAAACATTTGTCTAAAAGCAAGACGTCCAATTCTTCCAAATCCATTAATACCAACTTTTGTTGCCATAGTCATAACCTCCTATAATACTTTTTTTACTACCGAGATTATTCTATCCCAAAGAAAATTCTTTTTCAATAGCAATTTAAAAAATATGAACAAAAAAGAAAGACTGTTGAACAAAATATTTTTACATATTTTGTCAACAGTCTGAGAGGAGAATAATCTCCCCTGTCTCCAATTTTACTCGTCAGCCTCACATTCTAGCATATATTCGACAATAATCGAATATCTATCCTCATCTGAGAGCTTAACGTATTCCTCCATCTTTACGTTCAAATACTCGAGCATCTTTGGTACTCGACTTAGCAAAACCTGTTCAAAAAAGTTATATGCTGAGTCTTTGTCCAGCTCGTCATAGTCTATGCCATACTCAGCCGCCTCCCTTTTAAGAACTGAATCAAGCCTCATCAGCTCATCATCTCCAGTATCTGCTGCATCATTTACTTGTTCAATCGATAACTTTTCGCAATACTCTACCACAGCTTTCCATTTCTGAGCACTCGACATCCCATCTATATCAACACCATTCTTCTCTATTGCCTTTATAATGCCGTCATAGTGGGATTGTTTAATTACTTCACGGATTTTAGAATATGACTTCTCAGTCATATCGCTGGCTTCTATACCAGAATCCTCAAGACTAATAGCCAGCAAAAGATCAACCTGTTTCTCAAACATCTCGTTTTGCTCAGGCAATGCAAGGCTGGTATTATACTCCTCTCTCCAGCCAAGTTTCAATACATCCTGATTAATCGGAATTAATCCATACAAAACAAACGCCTGCTCCATCTCTTGTATATAGCCTGCTTCTACGGATTCGATAAGACCCAAGGATTCCGTATCCTTGAAAGCCATCATCGTGACAACTCTTCCGTCACTATCTTCCAATTTCTCTTCCTTTATGCTCTCTCCTGGATTATCATAGAAATCCGAAAGTGCGGACTTATATGACATTCCCCCAAGCTCTTTTATGCCATCACGAACCAGCTTGTTTATAATCGCCTCAATATTTTCCGGCATTCTCTTTACATCCAAACCAAGTTCGTAGCACTTCTTGTAGGTCAGCGGGCTTCCATGAGACAAGTTAAGCTCAGCCATATACAACCAAACTTTCTCAGAATCTACGCCATCCCTACAATGCTTTTCCACATATCGTCCTATAAGTTCCCTATAAGTGTATTTCATCTTATAGTACGTGGCAAGGACACTTTCATTTTTAGAAAAAGCCCTTAAAATGTCATTCGTCAAATCACCGCTTTTTATCGCCTTTGTTATCGCGGTAACCATTCCGTACAAGTCCGGCGTCCAATTTTCTTCTGGGTCCTTGGAAGGAGACTGTATGTCTATCGGTCCAAGGCAAGCATTTCTGCTCATATATATATTGTCACTGGATAATGCTATAAGCGTACCTCCACTATAACAATCCCCGACAATATATGTATCAACCTCATCGTAATATTCACGAAAGAACTCGCAAATGTACACAGTGCTGTCCAGCACACCACCAGGTGTCTGAACAATTATTGCCGTCTTCTCATGTCTTTTAGAGAATCTAACCATATCCCTAAAAACATCAATCATCGTTCCATCAATCATGGAACTCCCACTGTGCGGTTTATGGCAGATGAAATATATGTCTCGGTCAAGGATTTCCTCCAATCGTACCAACTGCACATAGCGTTCCTTAAACATAACCGTTCCTCCTCATTCTCCAATAAACCCTGAGTGTTTGGAAACAAAACAAAATGTCTCCTTGTCAATACAATACCAACGTTGTAATTTTACCATTAACATAAACTGTTGTCAATATAAAGAAGGTGGCTTTTAAAGCCACCTTCTTTACATCTTAAAGCCATTCCACCTCCCCATCTATGTGGATCACTTTAATCGAGCCATTCGGATAAACCGTGGTTCTCCGAATGGTTCCGCCAAGGCATTTCGGGCCAATGCCCGACATGTCCAGTGCCCACATCAGAGGGGTGTTGTAGGTCTCTACAACGTGACGCAGGTCTACTGACCTGTATAATTTTATTGGGTTACCCTTGTCATGTGCCACGACAAGAGCACCCAAGAGTAGATCCTCAAATCTTCTGATTTGACTTTCTACTATAATCCTGGTGTCAATGCACCCAGACCACAATCTGACTGTAAGCAATAGCTTCGGCCAAATTGTGTTCTTATCTGCCATCACCCTTAAGCTTGCTGAAGTTTC
>CAZXFU010000039.1:0-12460 GCA_964640345.1 uncultured Eubacteriales bacterium | reverse complement strand
CCCCCCCAGGAAATTTTTACCATTTCTTTGTTAGTAAAGTCTACAGCAAAGTCTGCTTTATTAACAAAAGAATTTTCAAAATTACCCACGGAAGTACACCTCTTTTCATCTTTCTTATCGTCATTTTTTCTGTTTTCTTTATATTTTTTTCACAGTTTGATATCTTTTATTGGCATTTTGTGCTCCTTATTTGTACACAAAAAAACGAGCGGAGGGTTGCTCGTTTTTTCAATGTGTATATATGTAAAGCAGAGGGGGTAACCCCCCTGCATTTACTCTTTATTATTCTAAGATAATGATTATTTCATATTCTGCTGTGTCTCCGTCTGTATCCAAGAACATAATCATTCTTCCGTCTAAGTCTTTTAGACCGCTCATTTGTGGTTCACTACCGCTTAAATCGTAAACAATTACATCATCACTTACACTGATTGGATCTATTGCTTCGCCGTCAACTTTCTTAAATACTATTAAGTTATCTAAAATATCATCAACTAACAATTGATCTCTATCTGCGATTCCGTCAGTGATAAATCCGTCATAATCCTTATCATCTAAGAACGCTTCCATATCAAGCTTAACATCGCTTGAACCGGTCTGAACAAACTTGTCATCTTTAATATCATATCTTACTACATCGCCTTCTTGTCCGAATAATACTGTTGATAAATCTGTACCAACATCCGCTACTTCATAAGTCATTTCTTCTCCTTCACTGTAAACAGTTACTTGCCATACTTTATCCTTATCATCGTTTGTTCCAACAGAAATATCTGTGATTATGCCGTATTTGTCCTTAGTTGCTTGGTAACCTGTTCCGTCGTTATCTACTATTAAATACTTGATAATTCTTGATTTTGTTTCAAATACTGCATAAGGTTTTGTGTTTCTTAACATATTTTCTGCTTGATTTGAGTTGCTTACGAGTGTTGCCCATCCGTCTACAACTTCAATGTTATCAGCATTTTTGTTTAAGATTATTGTGTTGCTTGTTACATAATAAGTCTTACCATCAGATGCCTTGAAGGATTTTGTTGAATCCTTAACTGCTGAATCTGTATCAGGAATTGTCAATTGAGACAATGTTGTTGTATCATTAATCTTAACTCCGGTTGGTGCATTTGCTGAGTTCTCGAGTTTTGTTAAGTTGTTAATCTTAATTGTTCTGCCTGTGCTGTCAGTTGAGAAGCCTACTAATGTTCCCTTTGTGAACGCTGTTAAAATCTCATCTGTCCAGTCATTTCCGCCGGCTGCTGTTACTTTCTCGATATCGCCGTCTTTTGCTTGCTTAAACATACTGTCTGTATCGCCAGTTACTTTATAGCCAATCTTGTTGCCCTTTTCGTCAACAATCTGTAATCTTAAATATGGTTCATCGTTGTCATCATACATGATGTCAGCAGCTGCCGGTGTTCTTGCAACGATACCGTATTGCATTGCAAGAGTTACTTCACTTTCGCCCATTGCAAGGATATAGTTTCCGTTGCTGTCAAGATATAATTCCACATTAGAGTCGAGTAATGTTGAAATATCAGAAGACATAGTAACAGTTTCTTCAATATCATTTTCAGTAGATAATCTTGCGTCTTGACCTAACTCATAAGTTGTACCGTCAATCTTTAACGCATATCCACTTGCTACTCTGTCTAATGTTCCGCTTACTCTCTTGTTTGTTACAGTAATAACTCTGATATCTCCGTCAGGATTTTTAGCTGTCATTACAACATCTCCTACTTCAATATCTTCTGCCTTAGCAGATTTACCATTTCTAACAACTACAATATTACTATCTTCATCGTCAATATCGTCTGTTTTGAACTTTCTTGTTCCGTTTAAATCAACTAATGTGCTGTCAGAACGAATGCTCTTTACGATAAATTGTTCAAATTCGTATTTGCTGTCATCTGTTTTTTCAATATCGAATGTTCCGGCGATATCAACTTGAAGTGAAGTTATCTTATTGCTTGAATTCATAAGAGTTTCAACTCTTATAGTTCCATCCATACCTTCAATTAATTCTTCAAGATATTCTAATTTTGTGTTAACATCGCCATTTTCAATGTCAGACGTTGCTTTAATCTCATCGTTTATCTCGATGTTATTTACATATACATCTGCATCTTTTGTCAAAGTATATTTTGTTCCATCGATTTTAACCTTTGAATTTGTGCTGTCAATACTTTCAAGTTCTCCTCCGGATACTGCATCACTTGTAGCTTTAATATACTTAATTTCATTGTCCTTTCCAAAGAAAATTGTTACTTCTTTACCAAGTAAGCTTGAAGCATCTGTTTCTTCAGGGAGATTTACAACTATTTTGTTGCCACTGTCATCAGACATATAAGGCTTTGTATCAGAAGCTTGTGTTAATGTTACATTTATCATCTTTGCGATATTTTCAAGCTCAATTTCAATTTGATTAGATTTTAAAGTATCCTTAGTTGCAGGAGTATTTACTACTAAAATCTCTTCAAAATACTTAGGTCCCGTTTTTCCGTTATTGTTATAAACGTAATCAGGATATTTTGATTCAAGTAATGATTTACCTAAGTTTCCATAGTTTATTTCTCCTAAATCGTTAAATCCGATTGCACCCCATTGATTTTGAAGAAGTGTTTCCCATGCCATCATGAATACATCGCCTCTTATGGCACTCGCTGTTCCGTCAACACTTGATAAAACTTTTGTTATACCAAGTTGAGATGCCTTTGACATATAGTTACTAGGCCATGTTCCGCCTGCTTTATCTACAACTTGTTTCAATCCTAAGGAGTTTACAAGCATAGTAACAGCTTCGGAATTAGAAACTTTTTCGTTTGGTCTGAAAGTACCGTCAGGATATCCTGCGATAACATTTTCATTAGCCGCAATGTTGATATAACCTGTATACCATTCGTTTACTTTGACATCGCTAAATCTTGTTGGGTTATCTTTAGCAAGGTCTGCGGCATCTTGCAACCCTAAAATAAAGGTAATTACAGTTGCAAGTTCTGCTCTTGTGATTGTAGATTCAGGTTTGAAGGTTCCATCTTCATACCCCTTAATCGTATCAAGAGCAACAAGTTTTGCAATTGCTTCTTCATACTTTGTTCCTTCAATATCACTAGATGCATTAGCAAATCCGGTGAGTACCATTGAACAAATCATAGTGAATACAACTGCAAGTGAAATGAATTTTCTCATCTTTCGCATTGTTAAACCCTCCATAAATAAATTTTTGTGGTGTCCTATCTCACATCCACGATTTCATTTTAGCATTGAAAATACATTGCGTCTATGCAAAGATTATGGTTATAAAGGGAGTTACAGCCAATACAAAACCAAAGGGTTAGGGGTTAGGTAATTGACTTTTATGTAAACATTGAGTATAATATATCTTATAGGTTAATTAAATATATGGGGTCAAGAAAAATGCAGGAGGAAGAGAAAATGGATACTCAGACTGTAACGACCATAGGGGAGATTATAAAAAAAGAAGGTTCAGCCAAAATTACGTTTGGCTGTGAATATGCTACTATACTTCATAGTAGTAAAATCATCCCACTGTATCCGACAGATGAAGCAAAGTGTATACGTGAATTGAATTCACGTTTTAAAGCTTTTTTCTCTGCGACTGACAGTAGCGAATGTATACATGTATATTACATTCGCTGACAACAAAAAAAGTACTCAAGTTTTTATTTGCTTGAGTGCTTTTTTTGTTGCGACAAAACTTAAAATTTTTGAATAAAGAACATATAAAAAAGTAAATACTAAAAATAAAGGAGTGTGATAAAAATGGCAAATCCAAGCAAAATGCCTGTGCACTGCAGTGTAGATACTTGCATTCACTGGGCAAATCATTTTTGTACAGCAAAAGAATTAGACGTAAACAGTATGTCCGGTAAAGCTCATTCTTCAGACGGAACTTGTTGCGATACTTTTATCTGCAAAGACTAGTTTTTTAGTAAAATAGCAAAGTGTTTTACAAAGTTTCTGAAAAAATTTATATCTTTTCCAAAGAATTTACCCACTACAAAACACTTTGCTTTTACATATTATATAATGGCAATATTTATGCGGCATTCAGGCTTTTTTATTTTAAAGCAGATTTACATAATTTGACTGTTTGGTCGTTATGTGTTATAATTTTCATATAATAAATAGCAAAAATATGCATCAAATGATTTTTTGTGCAAGACGTTTAATCACAAAAATAATTTGGTGCATATTTTTGCATATGAGGAGGCAAATATGACTAGGAACTACTTAGGTAATATTCGCAAGGGCTCTCATGTTGGGCGGCAGACGTTAGGTGCTATAGGTAGTTTTCTTGGTGGCACTATAAGTGCCATATTGGAATTCTTGATTCTAATCAGGCTAGTTTTTTTTGCTGCAGTTTGCGGATTATCCGCAGCTGCAGCAATCACAATGATTGCTGTTGTTTTTGAGCACCTAGGCTTTTTTAGGCTTATTGCTCTATGCACAGGAGTGGGTGCATTCCTTGGCCTTGTGCTTACAATCAGACGTGAGTACAAGGCGACACACAAACGTCGGAGAAGAAGAAAGAATCTCAACCGTAATACCTACGACGAATACAGGTACATCAAGGAAAGAAACAGAAAAAGTGCATAATTTTTTCTGTTCCTAACTAAAACCCCGCTATGGTTTCTTTACCAAAGCGGGGTCTTTTTTTATTCTTCTATTTCTTCTTCCTCACTAGCGATATCTCCAACAACTTTTTCGTCGTTTACAGTACTAATAGTAATATCTTTATATCTGCTCATACCTGTGCCGGCAGGAATTAGCTTACCAATAATAACATTTTCTTTAAGACCAACTAGCGGATCAACTTTTCCCTTAATAGCTGCATCTGTAAGAACTTTTGTTGTTTCTTGGAAGGAAGCAGCAGACAAGAACGATTCTGTAGTTAAAGCAGCTTTTGTGATACCAAGTAAGTTTTGCTTACCTGTAGCAGGTACTCCGCCTTCACTAATAATTTTCTCATTCTCTTCTTCAAATTCGTACATATCAACCATAATACCAGGTAAGAAATCTGTGTCTCCAGGCTCATCAATCTTAATTTTTCTAAGCATCTGTCTTACAATAACTTCAATATGCTTATCGTTAATATCAACACCTTGCATTCTATATACTTTTTGAACCTCACGAAGCATATATAACTGAACAGCGTCTACACCTTTAATTCTTATAATATCATGTGGATTTACTGAACCTTCTGTTAATTCATCTCCGGCTTCAACAAAGTCGCCTTCACGAACTTTTAATCTTGAACCGAATGGAATTAAGTAAGTCTTTGCATCTCCATCAGGGTCTGTAACTGTAACTTCACGTTTTTTCTTAACATCACTAATTGTAACATTGCCTTTAATTTCAGTGATAACCGCAAGACCCTTAGGTTTTCTCGCTTCAAAAATTTCCTCAACACGAGGCAAACCATGCGTAATATCACCACCGGCGGCAGCAACACCACCTGTGTGGAACGTTCTCATAGTAAGCTGTGTACCAGGTTCACCGATTGACTGAGCTGCAATAATACCAACAGCTTCGCCAATATTTATATGTCTACCTGTTGCTAAATTTGTACCGTAGCATTTTGCACAAACACCATGTTTTGCATGACATGTAAGAATTGAACGAATAAATACCTTTGTAATTCCGGCTTTTGCAATTTCTTCTGCTTTTGCATCAGAAATAATTGTATCAGCCGGGACAATTATTTCGCCTGTTTCAGGATGAACAATATCATTTATTGATGTTCTTCCGGCAATTCTTTCTGCTAAAGGTTCAATTACTTCTTTACCTTCAGTAATGTCTTCAACCCAAATACCATTTTCAGTTCCACAATCTTCTTCACGAATAATAACATCTTGGCTGACATCAACAAGACGTCTTGTTAAGTAACCGGAGTCAGCTGTACGTAAAGCTGTATCAGCAAGACCCTTTCTTGAACCATGAGAAGAAATAAAGTATTCAAGAACGTCAAGACCTTCTTTTAAGTTAGATTTAATAGGAATCTCAACCGTTTTACCTGATGTATCCGCCATAAGTCCACGAATACCGGCAAGCTGTCTAATCTGGTTTACATTACCACGAGCACCGGAGTGAGCCATCATATAAACCGGGTTTAATCTGTCTAATCCATCCATAAGGTCTTGAGTAATTACTTTAGTTGTATCTTCCCAAATTGAAATAACAGAATTTCTTCTATCTTCGTTAGAAAGTAACCCTCTCTTATATTGAGTTGTAATCTTTTCAACCTTAGCCTCAGCTTCTTTAATACGTTGCTCCTTAACCCCAGGAATCTGCATATCTGCAACACCAACAGTAATACCGCTACGTGTAGAATATTTATAACCTGTTGCTTTAATTTTGTCAACGACATCAGCTGAAATAGTAAATCCATATTTTCTTATACATTTATCAATGATTTTTCCAAGTTCTTTCTTTGTAACTAAGAAATCAACTTCCATTTTAAACTCGTTGCCGGGAATACTTCTGTCAATAAATCCGATATCCTGTGGAATTGACTCATTAAATATAATCTTACCCATTGTAGTTTTTATAATTCCGGATTTCTTAACTCCGTCAATTTCCTTACTAAACCTTACTAAAATAGGATCTTGCAACTTAATAGCATTAACAGCGTAAGCTTCAAATGCCTGGTCTTTATCTGAAAATGCCTTTAATAATAATTGCTTGTTACCATCTTTATCTAATGCAAAACTTCCATCAGCTTCTTTTGCATATCTTTCATCTTCCGAAACATCCAATAAATATGAAGGTACCCTATCATCATTTTTACCTGTTTCATATGTTAAATAGTAACTACCTAAAACCATATCCTGAGTAGGAACTGTAACCGGCTTACCGTCTTGAGGTTTTAACAAGTTATTAGCCGAAAGCATTAAATATCTTGTTTCTGCCTGTGCCTCGGCAGATAAAGGAAGGTGGATAGCCATCTGGTCACCGTCAAAGTCAGCGTTAAATGCCGTACATACTAATGGATGTAATTTTAACGCTCTACCTTCTACCAAAACAGGCTCAAACGCCTGGATACCAAGTCTGTGAAGTGTAGGGGCACGGTTTAACATAACCGGATGTTCCTTAACAACTTCTTCTAATATATCCCAAACTTCCGGTTTCACACGTTCAACCATACGTTTTGCACTCTTAATATTATGAGCCATTCCGTTTTCAACCAATTTTTTCATTACAAACGGCTTAAACAATTCTATTGCCATTTCTCTAGGCACACCGCATTGATAAATTTTTAGCTCAGGACCAACAACGATAACAGAACGACCTGAATAGTCAACACGTTTACCAAGTAAGTTCTGTCTAAATCTACCTTGCTTACCTTTTAATAAATCAGATAATGACTTTAACGGACGGTTTCCGGGACCTGTAACAGGACGACCACGTCTACCGTTATCTATTAAGGCATCTACTGCTTCTTGTAACATTCTCTTTTCGTTTCTTACAATTATTTCAGGTGCACCTAAATCAAGTAATCTTTTTAAACGATTGTTCCTGTTAATAACTCTTCTGTACAAATCATTTAAATCAGAAGTAGCAAATCTACCACCGTCGAGTTGTACCATAGGTCTTAAATCCGGTGGAATAACAGGAATAACATCTAAAATCATCCATTCCGGTCTATTACCTGAAAGTCTAAAAGAATCAACCGCTTCAAGTCTTTTAATAATCTTAATTTTCTTTTGCCCGGAAGCTGTAGCCATTTCTTCATGTAATTCCTTAGATAAAGACTCTAAATCAATTTCTTTTAACAGCTCACGGATAGCCTCGGCACCAATACCTGCTCTAAACGCATTCGTGCCGTATTCTTCTCTGGCTTCGGCATATTCTTTTTCTGTTAAAAGTTGTTTTTTCATCAAAGCTGTAGTACCGGCATCCAAAACAATGTATGAAGCAAAGTATAAAACTTTTTCTAAGCCTTTTGGAGATAAATCCAAAATAAGTCCCATACGGCTTGGAATACCCTTAAAGTACCAAATATGAGAAACAGGAGCTGCAAGCTCAATATGTCCCATTCTTTCACGTCTAACCTTAGACTTTGTAACCTCAACGCCACATCTGTCACAGACAATCCCCTTATATCTTACTCTTTTATATTTTCCGCAATGACATTCCCAGTCTTTTTGAGGTCCAAAAATTCTTTCACAAAACAAACCGTCTCTTTCAGGTTTTAAAGTTCTATAGTTGATTGTCTCAGGCTTTTTAACTTCACCTTTAGACCATTCTCTGATCTTTTCAGGTGATGCAAGACTAATTTTAATACTATCAAAATTATTCAACTCAAACATCTCTTTACTCCTCTCCATTACTCTTCATCATCGTCAAATTCATTAACTTCACCGGCTAAATCGCTATCCGCCAATTCATCAGCCTCTTCATTAAAGTCAAATTCTTCAACATCATCCATTTCTTCATCATCATCAAACTCTTCGTCATCGTCAACATCTTCAATAACGGCATTATCTGTAGGTTCATCATAATGACGAACAAATTGTAAATCTTCAGTACCTTCAATGTTTACAGGTAACTCATCGTCAATCTCATCTTCGACATATTCTTTAAGCTCAACTTCTTCATTACCTTCAGAGTAAACCTTAACGTCAAGTCCTAAACTTTGAAGTTCTTTAACTAGAACCCTAAATGACTCAGGAATTCCGGCTTCCGGAACATTTTCACCCTTAACAATAGCTTCATAAGTCTTAACACGTCCGACAACATCATCAGATTTAACAGTAAGGATTTCTTGTAATGTATAAGCAGCACCGTAAGCCTCAAGTGCCCATACTTCCATCTCACCAAATCTCTGACCACCAAACTGAGCTTTACCACCAAGAGGCTGTTGAGTAACTAAAGAGTAAGGACCAGTAGAACGAGCATGTATCTTATCATCAACTAAGTGATGGAGTTTTAACATATACATATAACCAACTGTAACAGGTCTGTCAAACGGCTCACCTGTTCTTCCATCATAAAGAATAGATTTTCCATCTTCGTTTAAACCGGCTTCTTTTAACGCTTCCCAGATATCATTTTCTCTTGCACCATCAAATACAGGAGTTGCAATCTTAAAACCTAAAGCCTTGGCAGCATAACCTAAGTGAACTTCCAAAACCTGTCCGATATTCATACGGGAAGGAACGCCTAGAGGGTTTAATACAATTTGAAGCGGTGTACCATCAGGTAAGAACGGCATATCCTCTTCAGGAAGTACTCTTGAAATAACACCCTTATTACCGTGACGTCCTGCCATCTTATCTCCGACAGAAATCTTTCGCTTTTGAGCAATATAAACCCTAACAATTTCGTTAACGCCGGGAGTCATTTCGTCTCCATTTTCTCTTGTAAAGATTTTGACATCAACGATAATACCATATTCTCCATGAGGAACACGTAAAGAGGTATCTCTTACTTCACGAGCTTTCTCACCGAATATCGCACGAAGCAATCTTTCTTCTGCAGTAAGCTCTGTTTCCCCCTTTGGAGTAACTTTACCAACCAATATATCTCCTGAATGAACTTCGGCACCAATTCTTATAATACCTCTGTCGTCCAAGTCTTTTAACGCATCTTCGCCAACATTTGGAATATCTCTTGTAATTTCTTCAGGTCCTAGTTTTGTATCTCTTGACTCAAGCTCATATTCTTCAATGTGAATAGATGTTAATACATCATCTTTAACAAGTTTTTCACTAATCAAAATAGCGTCCTCGTAGTTATAACCTTCCCAGGTCATAAACCCGATTAAGATATTTTTACCAAGTGCTAATTCTCCGTTATCTGTAGATGGACCATCTGCAATAACATCACCCTTTTTAACCTTTTCACCTTTTTCAACAATAGGTCTTTGGTTAATACATGTACCTTGGTTAGAACGTTTAAACTTAACTAATTTATAATCTTCTGTTTTCCCGTCTTTATATTTTAATGTAATAATGTCTGCCGTAACTCTTTCAACTGTTGCATCATTTTTTGCACATATGCAAACACCGGAATCCTTTGCGGCACGATATTCCATACCTGTACCAACAATAGGTGAATCCGTTCTGATTAGAGGAACAGCTTGACGCTGCATGTTTGCACCCATTAATGCACGGTTAGCATCATCATTTTCTAGGAACGGAATCATAGCTGTAGCAACCGAAACAAGTTGCCTTGGCGAAACATCTACTAATTCAATCTTTTCACTTTCAACCTCCAATATTTCAGCCTTATATCTAACTTTAGTTTTAGGATTTACAAATTTCCCGTTTTCATCTAAAGGTTCTGTTGCCGTTGCCAAAATATATCCGTCTTCCTCGTCAGCAGCCATATATTCAATTTCGTCTGTAACAACGCCATTTTTAACTTTTCTGTACGGTGTTTCAATAAACCCATATTCATTAATTCTCGCATAAGAAGCCAATGAACCGATAAGACCGATGTTAGGTCCTTCAGGAGTTTCGATAGGGCACATTCTTCCATAGTGAGAATAGTGAATATCACGAACCTCGAATCCTGCTCTGTCACGGCTTAATCCACCAGGTCCCAATGCACTTAATCTTCTCTTATGAGTAAGTTCGGCAAGTGGGTTATTCTGATCCATAAACTGTGATAACTGAGAACTTCCGAAGAATTCTTTTATTGCAGCAGAAACAGGTCGAATATTAACTAAAGCTTGTGGTGTAACAATATCCATATCTTGAATTGTCATTCTTTCACGAATAACTCTTTCCATTCTGGATAAACCAATTCTAAATTGATTTTGTAATAACTCACCAACAGCTCTTATTCTTCTGTTACCTAAGTGGTCAATATCGTCAGTATTTCCGATACCGTATTCCAAATTTAAGCAGTAGCTGACTGAAGCTATAATATCGTCCATAGTAATGGTAGGCGAAGAAAGTTCTTTGTCAGAATTTCTTAAAGCCTCAATTAAGTCTGCTTTCTTCGGATTTGACTCTAAAATGTGGAACAATACTTCAGAATTAACGTACCCTTTAATCCCTAAGTCACTTAAATCTATGTCTACATATTTAGAAATATCTACTGTATTATTACCTATAACTTTTACTCTCTTGCCTTCAACATTTATATAAACAACATTGATTCCCGCATTCTGGATTTCAAGAGAAGTTTCTCTGTCTATAACTTCACCTTTTTTAACAAAAATCTGCTCTTCATTTTTAATATCTTCATCAGCTACTTGTCCTCTGATTCTAGCTGCTAGAGCCAATTTCTTATTATATTTATATCTTCCTACTTTTGCCATTTCATATCTTCTTGGGTCATAGAACATAGCAGTAATTAAGCTTCTGGCACTCTCAACTGCAGGAGGTTCACCCGGACGAAGTCTTTTATAAATTTCAATCAAAGCCTCTTCCTGAGTCTTAGCAGGATCTTTTTGTAATGTTGCAATGATTTTTTCATCATTATCAAAAAGTTCAAGCATCTCAGCATCGGTTACTATCCCCATTGCTCTTAAAAATGTAGTAACCGGAACTTTTCTCGTCCTATCAATTCTCGCATAAAAAACGTCTGTAGAATCAGTTTCATACTCAATCCATGCACCACGGTTAGGAATTATAGTAGAAGAAAATAATTTCTTACCAACTTTATCATATGTCATATCATAATAAACACCCGGTGAACGAACTAACTGGCTTACAACAACACGCTCAGCACCATTTATAATAAAAGTGCCGCTATCTGTCATAAGCGGAAAATCTCCCATAAATATTTCCTGTTCCTTTACTTCTCCGGTTTCTTTATTGATTAGTCTGATTTTTACACGAAGCGGAACTGCATATGTCGTGTCTCTTTCCTTACACTCTGCAATAGAATATTTAGGCTCATCCTTTAATGAATAATCTAAGAATTCCAAAATCAAATTTCCGGTATAATCAGTTATCGGAGAAACATCTCTAAAAACTTCTTTTAACCCTTCTCTTACAAACCAATCGTAAGAATCTTTTTGAACTTCGATTAAATTAGGTAAATCTAATTTTTCAGGAATCCTCGAGAAAGACATTCTCTTATTTTTGCCCAACTTAATTTCATGCATTTTTTTACCCCTCCTAAATAGCAAAATATATCGTTTGTTTAACATTTATCATCTGTTATGTGCATGCACTTGAATGAAACGAAAATAAGGAGCAAGCATAACTTGTTCCTTAAAAAATCATATCTATTTTTCAGCCAAAAACTCATTAAACAATATAATATCATTCCTTCTAAGTGCAATATCAAATGTCTAACATTTGGCAGCAGGATTCCTGCTCTTGCAAAATGAAGAACTGCTTATATGTAGTCTGCACATCATACTCATACATCGTTTTATTTTAATACAACTAGTAAAATTTGTCAAGATTATTTTTATGGAAAAAAATGAAATTATCTTTGAAATGTGATAATGTCTTAAGTGTTGAAATGAAAAAATGTCCCA
>CAZXFU010000038.1:0-12629 GCA_964640345.1 uncultured Eubacteriales bacterium | reverse complement strand
AGCGTTTGACTACGGATCAAAAGGCTAGGGGTTCAACTCCTCTTGGGCGCGCCAAATATTCTATTTTATAGAATAAAAATTAAATCGAAATAAGATTCAGCAATATACATAGCTTGTATATTTAAGGAGGTGCAGAGAAATGGCAAAATGTGAAATTTGTGGTAAAGGAGTTAACTTTGGTCTCAAAGTAAGTCACTCAAACAGAAAATCAAACAGAGCTTGGAATGCAAACGTAAAAAATGTTCGTGCTAACGTAGACGGAACTATAAAATCTATTAGTGTTTGTACTAAGTGCCTTCGTTCTAATAAAATTGAACGTGCTTAATAAGTTGGCTGTGAAGAATACTTTTACAGCCGATTTCTTCTTTTAAAAGAAAAGAGCCTAAATCTCGATACCGATTAGGCTCTTTTCTTACTATATAAAAGGGATTCTACTCCCTCTATCAAATCCGAAGACCGAACTCTCATTTCATCTATCATTTTTAAGTAATGTTTCCTTTTGGCATCCCCCTCCTTCACTTACACCACCGTTACGAAAAAACAGTCATGTAAAAAACAAGTGTTACAAAAAGAAAACTTTAATTGAAATTTGCTTTACCTGTCAGTTTGTAGTTAGCCTCCATGCTATACCGCTTAACCATTGCCAAGCAATTTAGCCTCCTTGCTAACTAGTATTCAACCATCCTTTCATAAGTCGAATTACCAACAAGCTCGCTTCTCATTCGCCCAACTAAATTAGGCATTTCTTTACGAAAACATCCTTAAAAATGAAAAACCCCACTTCGAGTTACCAAAGCGGAGATCAAACTTACCTCTATCTTCGGCAACCCAGCCTCCATAGTCTCACGACTTTAGGACTGTAGCTTTGCGCCCCGACCTTTCAATCGGTTTGCTATTTCGGATTTCATATTATTATTATATATTATGTATACTGCAAAGTCAATACTTTTTAAAAAAATTTACAAAAAAAGAGAGACTTTTCAGTAGTCTCCTAAAAATCCTCTCTCTAATTTTCTTATTTACAAGAATCTTTTAATGCTTTTCCAGCCTTAAATACAGGAGCTTTCGTTGCAGGTATTTTAATGGCTTGTTTTGTTCTAGGGTTAACACCTGTTCTTGCAGCTCTGTTACGTATTTCAAATGTTCCAAATCCAACTAATTGAATCTTTTCACCCTTCTTAAGTGCTGTTTGTACTGTTTCAACAAATGCATTTAATGCACTCTCTGAATCCTTCTTTGTTAAATTGCTCTTTGCAGCGATCATAGAAACTAAATCTGCCTTATTCATCTTTCATTCCTCCTATAAAATTTTCTTTTACCGGCAACAACTTCCGGCAATTTCACGGATATAATTCTCCACAATTCACTAATATCCTTCTTTTTTTTGAGAAAATGTTATTTTTCCTCACTTTTAGCCGCATCCCAGTATTTTACAAACTCTGCATCTGTGATTTCATCTATCTTTTTGCCACTCTCACTTGAAAGTTTTTCAATAATTTTTACTCTGTTTAATATCTTTTTAAAACACTTATTTAATGCAATTTCTGAATCAACTTTCATTGTATGTCCAAGAGCAACTGTCGCAGTTAATACATCTCCAAGTTCTTCTTCAAAATTACCAATATCCTTTTTATTGTATGCTTCCTTTAACTCAGCAATTTCTTCCTCTAGTTTTCCCATATAATCATCAAATTTTCCGGTAAAGTAGCTAGACTGAATTTTTTCAAGGTGTGAAAACATTTTATAGGATTTCATCAGTGCCGGCAAATCCTCAGGAACATGTCCAATTTCTTCCGCTTTGCTTCCAATCTTCTTTTCTTTATTTTTACTCTGCTTAAAAAGTCTTAATGCCTCATCAACATTTTCTGCTTTTTTATCTCCAAAAACATGTGGATGCCTAAAAATCATTTTCTTTGCAATGCCGTCTATAACATCATTTATGTCAAACTCGCCATCATCTTTCGCTATTTGTGAGTGAAGCACTACTTGGAGTAATACGTCTCCTAGTTCTTCGCACATTCCTTCCTTTGAGTTTGCATCAGCTTCATGTATAAACTCGTATGACTCTTCAATTAAATTTTTTCTAAGACTCTCATGTGTTTGCTCCCTATCCCAAGGGCAACCATTTTCAGAACGCAAAATACTTATTATTTTTACAAAATCATCAAATGTATATTTTTCTTTATTTATATCCATCAAAACTACCTCCTAAACCGAGAATATATTCCATCTAACTACTTCGTTAATGTAACATATTTTTATTAAATTTGCAAACACTATAAAATATGAAAGGAATGATGCATATATGAATAACAGGAATTGGATTGCAGTATTCATAGGACTAGCTTGTTTAGTACTATTTGTAAGTGTAATGGGTGCCTCAGGGAATTGGTTAAATAGCAATTCGGGTAAAAATAATGGAAATATGACACCTCAACAAATTAATCAAACAATAAAAAGTATGGAGACACCACAAAATGGAAACGTTTCTACAAAAATTGATACAAGCAATATTACAAGCCAAGCTTCAGAAAATGCCCAAAATATGGGAAGTAATACGTCAAAAATGTCTATACCACAAATAAAACAATAGTTATTATTATTTAAGGGGTCTTTAGCCCCTGATACATAAATATTTATCTAAAAAATATTGCCAATCAACCCAAAATATTTTCCATTATTATCTAATTTTCTTTCACAGCCAGCCACTACTACTTTATTTAAACATATATTCCCATTTTTTGCATATATGATACACTCATCCGCTCTAAATCCTATTAAAACACCATTTTCAGAATTCACAGTAGATATCGGGATAATGCAAAGCCTTTCTTTCCATTTTCCTCCAAGCTCAAAATTGTTTCCTTTTATATCTTTAACAACGTAAGGCGGAATAATTTTCTCCAATTTATCATTTTGGATTATGACAACAGGATAGCCTGTAAAAGTATCTTTTACATTATGCCCCGAATCTAAGAATACTTCTGTTGAAAGCGTTTTATCGAATATTTTTATTTTTATATTGTATATTAGTTCTGCAACATTTAATTTCTTTCTTAGAAATACACTAGTCCATTTTATTATAATAATGCATAGTACACTCCCTAGAATTACCATAACTATAGGAAATTCCTCCACATATAATACTCCGCCTTCTGAAATCATTGTAAAGTTTAGCAAAAAAGCCAAGCCAAAACTTGCTCCACCTATTAAAAATGTTATTCCTAAAAAAAATACAAAAGCTTTAAAAAAATCTTTCATACTTTTTATTTTAAAAGCAGCTAAGACCATCACAGTTGCCAAAATAAACTTTGCAACAACGATTTGGCTATTATAAAAATTAAACACATAGCTTAAAATCACATATACTGCTCCAATAGCAGCACTTATCATAAACCTGTACCATTTGCTCTTTATTCCTGAAAATTTTGAAGTTATATACAGAATAACACAATTCATAACAAAATTTTCCAAAAACATCTGATCGGCATATATAGTCAAAAAAAGTACACCTCCATATAAAAACCTTTTTCCTTTATATGAAAGTATACTCTTTTTAGTCGTTAAAATATGTCACTTTTTGCTATCAAAATTCAATCGGCGGTTCTTCTGTTACTCCGAAATAATATTTTATCGCTTTTACAATTCTAGATGATGCTTTTCCGTCACCATAAGGATTTGCAGCTTTATTCATTTTTTCGTATTCAGCTTTGTCATCTAATAACGTCTTTGCAAGTTTATACACATCTTCTTCTGACGTACCTGCCATACGAACAGTGCCTGCCTCTACCGCTTCAGGTCTTTCTGTTTCTTGTCTTAATACCAACACAGGTTTGCCAAGTGCCGGAGCTTCTTCTTGAAGTCCGCCTGAATCTGTCATAACCATATACGATTTTGCCATTAAATTATGCAACTCTTGAACATCTAACGGTAAAATTAAATGTACATTTTCAAGTTCTCCTAAGATTTCTTTTGCAGGTTCTTGAACGGCAGGATTCAAATGAACAGGATATACAACCTCTACATCTTTATATTCTTCTGCAATTCTTCTTATTGCTTTAAATATGTTACGTAATGGTTCTCCTAAATTTTCTCTTCTATGTGCAGTTACAAGAATTATACGTTTATTAAAATCAAGTTCTTTTAACGTAGGCGTATTAAAAGAATACAAACCGCTTACAGTTGTCTTTAATGCGTCAATTACTGTATTTCCTGTTATATATATTCCATCTTCAGATACATTTTCTTTTAATAGGTTATTTTTATTATTCGCTGTAGGACTAAAGTGCAAGTCCGCCATACTTCCTACCAATTTTCTATTCATTTCTTCTGGGAACGGAGAATATTTGTCTCCTGTTCTAAGTCCTGCTTCAACATGTCCGATTTTTACCTTTGAATAAAATGCTGCAAGTGCACCTGCAAATGTCGTAGTCGTATCGCCGTGTACCAATACTATATCTGGCTTTGCATCTTCTATTACACTCATTATTCCGTTTAATACATTAGACGTTATTTGTGCCAATGTTTGGCGTTCTTTCATTATGTTCAAATCATAATCAGGCACGATTTTAAATATTTTTAAAACCTGATCAAGCATTTGCCTATGCTGTGCCGTTACGCATACAATTGTCTCAATTGATTCATCTTGCTTTAATTCATTTACAAGAGGTGCCATTTTTATTGCCTCAGGTCTTGTACCAAAAATTGTCATAACCTTAATTTTTTTCATCTTCATTATCTCCTTTTTCTATTCCATTCATTTCTCCCATATATCTACTACCCGCAATAATAAATATAACAATTGTCAAAATAAGTAAAGTAAACTTCCAAATTCCCGTTTCTATTAAAACAATACCTGCCAATCCTAAAAATGCACTTACTATATATAATATGACAACAGACTGTCTTTGAGATAAACCCGAATCAACAAGTCTATGGTGTAAATGCCCTCTATCTGCTTGCATCGGGGACTTACCACTTAAAACTCTTCTTATAATTGCAAACGCTGTGTCAAACACAGGTAGTCCCAACACGACTAGCGGTACAACTATTGCTATTGCTGTATAGCTTTTTACAAGTCCCATAATAGATATTGTTCCCAATGTAAAGCCTAAGAACGCGGAACCTGTCTCGCCCATAAATATTTTTGCAGGATTAAAGTTAAATGGCAAAAATCCCATTGTTGCACCTGCAAGTCCAGTAGCTAGTACGATTGTTTGTGGTTGGTTTAAGTATATTGCAATAAATAATAAGGATAGAGACGATATTGTTGCGACGCCGGCAGCAAGTCCATCCAACCCATCTATAAAGTTAATTGCATTTGTTATTCCAACTATCCATAGCATAGTAAGTGGGATAGAGCAAATGCCCAAATCAAAAATTCCATTTTCGACAAAAGGATTGGTTAAAAATTCAACCCTTACACCGAAACCAACAACTACTGCTGCAGCTAAAATCTGAAAACCCAATTTCGTCCAAGCTCTAATCGGCTTTATGTCATCCCAAATTCCGGCAACTTCTATTATTATTATTCCAAGCAACAATCCTACAATTTTACTATCAAATACTACAGAGTCCAGCCCAACCATTATAAAATAATAAATCAATGCCATAATAAACCCGGCAAGTATTGCAAGACCCCCCAGCCTCGGAATTGGTTTTTTATGAACTCTTCTCTCATCTTTAGGTACATCTATTGCATTTAATTTTACAGCCAAATTTTTTACAAATGGTGTCATAAAAAATGATACTACAAAAGCAATAGAAAAAATCATTATTATGTTTATATACTCGCTCATTTGTGCTTCTCCTTTTGTGCATTAATATATTCCTCTTACATTATTATATTTAATTTATCGTTTCTTTCTTGATACTTTCCGCCTAAAAAGTCAGTTCTCAGCCAGATTTCAAGATACTCTTTTGCCTCCTCTATATCAAGAAACCTACCAGGAAAACATATAACGTTCGTATCATTATGCTTTCTTGAAAGCTCCGCAAACTCTCGACACGTACAGTTTACTGCCCTTATTCCTTTAACTTTGTTTGCCGCAATACTTACTCCAATTCCGCTTCCGCAAACCAAAACTCCCCGTTCATTTTCTCCATTTGCAACAGATTTTGAAACCGGAATCGCATAATCCGGAAAGTCATCATTTTTATCAAAAGCATAAGCCCCAAAGTCTTTAACATCATGATCATTCTTTACAAGAAATTCTTTTAGTTGCTCCTTAAACTCAAAACCAGCATGGTCTGCTCCAATCGCAATTTTCATAAAGACCTCCCTATTACATAAAAATAACTCTTTGCTCCTATACATTATATTTTTTTTTTTACAATAAATCAAGTCCAAAAAAGCAAACTACTGTGTATAATGTCAATGATGCAAAATAAGCTTTTATAAAAATTATCGCACCCCCATATACCCAAACGGTACATACAGGGATGCGATTTGTATTTATATTAAAAAAGCAATTTTTTTAATATTTAGTGTATTTCTATTTTTTTAGTTTTTGTCTTTTCAGCATACTCCTTTGGAAGTTCTAACTCTAAAATTCCATTATTATACTCAGCAGTTATTCCATCTGTCTTTATTCCTGATACGTTAAAACTTCTTGAGAATGCACTGTACTGTCTTTCCTTTCTAACCACTTTATCCTCTGACTTTTTATGATTTTCATCAAGATGAGAAGCCTGAATAGTCAAATAATTTCCGTCTAAATCAATGTAGATATCTTCCTTTTTAAAACCAGGTAATTCTGCTTGCAATAAATATTTATCTCCCTTGTCAACCACATCTGCCTTAAAAGAACCGATAGACTTATAGGAGTTCCCCCATAAATTTTTCTCGAAATTATCAAAATAGTTAAAAATACTTTCATTACCAAATGGTACTAATTCATACATATTTTTTCCCCCTTTTGATAATATTTTTCTCATTTCAAATATTTTTATTCAAAAAGCAGGAAATTTTTTATCGTTAATCACATAAATTCTGTAATAAAACCGTTACTCCTAATGCCAAGCACTATTTTATAGCATCATACATCTTGCCAAGTAAACGAATAAGCTCTTCTTTTTCATATTCACTAAAATTTGAAGTCAATATTTCTTCCATATCTAATACCTTGTCCTTTGTACTTTCAATAAGTTCTTTCCCACGTTCTGTTAGCTTTATTCTTTTAACTCTTTTATCTTCTGGCTCAGAAAAACCAACAACAAGATTTTTATCTTCCAACCTAGACACTATTCCGGCAATAGTTGCTTGAGCAGTACGTAAAACCCCCTCGATTTCTTTCAACGAAACATCATCGACACCGCTTTGGGCCACTACGCCTAGGACCCTCAATTGGCTAACTGTTATACCCTGCTCTTTTAACTCAGAATTTACTTTTTTTTCAATAACTTCACTAAGTAGCTTCACAATAGGCATAATTCCATTTTTTAACTCATCATTCATTTCTTCGCCTTCTTTTAATATAAAATAATATTTTTAAGACACCCAACCCGCAATATCTTCCGGTTCAAATTCATAATTTAGTTTTTTACCATAAATTTTTTCATATGCTTCTTTTTTTTGGTTATAGTCAATTTTACACATATTTTCACTATTTTCTTTTATTGATTTGCTCGAATCCGGGAAAATTGGCTTTAATATATGCAAAATATACTTTACCTTATGAAATTCTATTGTTTCCATCTCTTCCAAATTTCTAATTTCCACGAAACAAGAAATAATAGGCACATTATACTTAGCAGCATAGTAATACGCCCCTCTTTTTAGATTTCGAGGTTTTCTGTAATTGAACCACATTTCTTGTTCAGGATAAATTAGTACAAAATCCTTGTTTTCTATCCTTTCTTCTATGAGCTTCGGGAAAACATTTTCCATATATTTCCTTTCGCTGCTTATCGGAATAATATCTGCATATTTCATCAAAAAGCCAATTATCCCTCTCATAGCCAAGTTAGTCTCTTGGCTTATGATATATAATCTTCTTTTTCCGGATTTCATTACAAAATCTCTAATTATCGTATTGTCTATAGGATTAAAATGATTGCTTGTTATAATAGCACTGTTTTGTATCCCCTTAATATTTTCAATTCCTTTTATTTCTGTCGTGCGATTAATATACCATGTTGCAGAATTTACTATCATTCTATTAATACAATTTTTTACCTTATAAGAAAATGTTTTTCTATATTTTATAAAGTCTCCTAAGAGTTGCCTTTTCTCTTCATATGACAAATCCGGGTCATCTACTTCAACTTTATAATTAAACTCGCCATTTCCTATACTGTTTTTTATATTTTCAATAACCAAATCCCGCTTTGGAGCAATCATTATAAACGCCTCTCTTTTCCCATTTCAAATACAGTTCTAAAATTTTCATTTTGTTCGGCAATTTCTAAAGCTCTCTTTAGCATCCTTCCTGTACACTCTATATCTGATTTCTTCTGCTCACTAGAATACTTTTCTTTATATTTTTTTATTTCACTAAAAAATTCAGTCTCTTTTGCATATTTCCAAAAATAATCTTCATACTGAATATCATCGTAACACCATGGTTTAGCAAACAAATTATAGTGTATTAATTTAGGTTTTTTTGATGTAGCAGTTCCTTCTGCCGGCATAGTATCCCATGTTTCCGGAATATATTCTATTTTCCCATAGCAAAGAGCGTTTATGTAGTCTTGATCCGGTGCTATCGTGTCAAAATGATATGTATTTAACAATTCTAAGAAACGAGTATCAATAGCCACTTCTCTTAACTTTTTTAAGTTCATAAGTAATACCCCTGAATTTATATACTTAGACACACTTACCCCAACACCTTTTTCAGTATATTTAGCAAATTCAGGTATATTTTGAATCGAATAGTCAACAGAAGCACCTATTAAATTGTCATTTAAGCTAATTCCATACAATTCTGAAATGTCTCCCAAAACAACGACATCACTATCTAAATATATTCCTTTATCATACTCTGGAAATAATGCAGGAATAAACAATCTGAAGTAAATTGTAAGTGTAAAATAGTCTGCACGAAGTCTGTTAGACATTCTATTTGTTATACTTTCAAGACGATTTCTCATAGGCACAAACTCTATGTCAAATCCATCTGTTTTCAAATTTTCTATTCTTTTTACGTTAGTTTCATTCACGTCTTGATATAAAACAATTGCCTTATAGTCATATTTTTTAGAAGAATTAGAAATAAGTGACTTTAATGCCACAGCCAAATAAGGCACATAATTATCATCTACAGAAAAGAAAATCGGTATAACTTTTTTCTTATTGTTCATTGTCAATTTTCCCCCTCAATTTTATTTAAGATTTTTTCATATTCACTAAACAACTCGTCATATTCATATATTTTTAATTTTTTATGCACATCTTCTATCTGCCAAGGTTTTACCGTCAATTTATGAAACCACGGCAAAAATCTAAAACTAGTTGTAAAATGCTGAAATACTGTCTCTTTTCTTAATTTCCTTTGCTCATTAAAACGTGCTGGATCTATCTTCTTTAAAATAGCTAATTTATTAATTGCTGATTGGTCAGGCATAAACATCTTCTTTGTTCTGCACAAAAATCTGCATTTTGCAAATAAACCTGTCTTTCTTATTTTCTCTAAATTCATAAGCAATACTCCAGAATTTATATAATCCTCTTTTAATAAATTCTTTCTGAAAAAGCATTTCCCATAATAATCCAAAACTCCGACAATCTCATAGTTTTCTATATTTTGATTATAAAAAACCGAGCAATCCAGGCGACAAATAACGTCATTATCCAAATAAAGAATTTTTTCAGGTAGTTCCGTAATCTGGTCTGCAAACAACCTTAGCATACAATAAGGTGTAAAACGAGTTTTTAAATTTTTCTTTGGTATCTCACTATTAAATTTATCTGTTGCGTCTATTAATTTTATATGATTATCTTTGTTTTTTAATTTCATATAATTATCTAATTTGCAAATAGTATTTTCTGAAACAGGCATATATGTTTTATTCTCTGTTTTTAGTTCCATGGTAACAACGTATACATTTAATGGCTCTCTTACCGCATTCATTAAAGACAAAATCGAGATAATCAACCCTTTTTCTATATTTCTGTCTCCGCAATACAATATGTTCATACATTCTTTTCCTCCTCATAGTGTATATACTCATATGTGCTATTCTTACTTCTATTTACCATGCACTCATACACTTCATCTCTTAAGGCTTGTCTCTTTTCTCTTTCCGTTCCATCTTTCTTTCCCCAAAACGGGCCATCAACATAAACTGTCATTTTCGGTTTCTTATTCTTTTTTGCCTTTTGGTAAGTGGTAGTTATGCAAAACGACGGCAAATTATTTTCAATCGGGAATCTAAAAGAATTAGATGAAAATGGGCGAATTTTTGTGTAATATTTCCAAACATGGGCTTCCGGATAAATTACAATGCACTTTCTTTTTCTTGCTTTAATTTCCACTGTTTTTTTTAATTGTTCAAGTCCATCTCTCGTTTTTGAAATTGGTAAAGCACCAAGAAGTGGCAATATCTTTCCCAAAAACGGGATCCCCAAATTGGCTGGACTTACAAGTACATAAACTTTCTTCCCTCTGCAAACATACGTCGGTATAAACGCATCGCCTACCGGCTGAGTATGGTTACCATACAAAAAAAATCCCGAATTTTTATAATCTTTTAAGACTCCTTGATTTTCCACCTTTATTCTTAGACAAAATTTGCAATAAAAAAAGTCAAAAGCAACAGCTATTCTATATGATAACCATTCTGCAAAACAATAAAACAAATTTGTGTGGTTCCAAATATAACCTTTCTCCACCTCATAATATTGGTTTTTACTTTTAACAAAATCATCTTCATAAGTTTTATAATAAATCGTATTTTTTCTCATTTTTTCGACCTCTTATTTAACTTACCAAAATAACAGCATGCTGTCAACAGTATGCTGTTATTTTGGTAAACCCTATTATTCAATTTTTTTAATTTCTTTATTCATATATTTTCTTGTTTTTACTGCTTTATATTTATTTCACTCTCCTAAACTGCTTATGTTTATTATTTTTATCATAATTGCTCTTTATACAAAAAACACTCCTTATCATGTGAATAAATAAATCCAACAGCCTGTAAATATGAATATATAATCGTAGAGCCTACAAATTTCATTCCTCTTTTAATTAAATCTTTGGAAATGGCGTCAGATAAAGGATTGGTTGTTTTATCTACCTCATAAAGAATTTTGTTTTTAGTAAATGAGACTAAATAATTATAAAAACTTCCATATTCTTTTTTAATAGCATTAAATACTTTTGCATTATTTATGCTTGCTTTTACTTTTAATTTATTTCTTATGATTTTAGTATTAGACAGTAATTCATTTATTTTATTTTCGCCACAATTAGCCACTTTGTCTATACTAAAATTATCATAAGCAATTTCAAAATCTTTTCTTTTATTTAAAACACATTCCCAAGATAATCCAGCCTGAAACGATTCTAATATTAACATTTCAAATAAATAATTATCATCAAATCTCGCCACACACCACTCCTTATCGTGATATTCTACATATAAAGGATTTTTTTCATTGCACCATTTACATCTTTTCATAATGCTGTTCCCTTCTTTGGTACAAAATATTTACTCATATCATTTTTTTCATGCTTTAAAAGAGCAAGTTTATTTTTAATTCCGCCACCATATCCTGTTAAATCTCCATTTGACCCCACCACTCTGTGACAAGGAATAATAATACAAATAGGATTCCAACCCACAGCTCCTCCAACAGCTTGACAAGACATTCTTTCAAGTCCTCTCCTCTCAGCAATATTTTTTGATATGTCATGATAAGTAACGGTACTTCCAAACGGAATAGTATTCATTACATCAATTACTTCTTTTCTAAACTGAGTCAAATTATTAATTTTATATTTAGGTGTAAAATCCGGATTTTTACCCCTAAAATAAATATCTAACCATCGACTTGTTTCTTTAAATATCATCAAATCTTTTTCTTCACACTCAACAATGTGTTTTGATGAATCTTTTGAGCCTATAAACCACAAGCCTGTTAAATATTCGCCATCACTACTCATTAGCATATCGTCAAAACTATCTGGGGTTTTATATAACCATTTATAAACCATTAAAGCACCCTCTTTATTATAAATTTTTGCAAGCACCTAATACTATGTTTAGAATTTCTGGATTATCAACTAATTACATAGTTTTAGCTCTCTCATACGTCTACAACTTTTACATATTATATTTTTCTAAGAATTTTAATCGCCCTAAAATAATTTTTTATGTAATAGGAAATTCCTCTAAAAAGTGTGTGAAACGAGCAATAAAAAAGAGATTGACCAAATCAACTAAATATGTTATACAAAAATTATTATCGATTTTCAATCCAATTCAATGAAAATATATAAATTTTTCAAATCAAATGATATAATTTATTTAAATTTACAAATAACTTATTTTAAGGATGTGGTTATATATGTTATATAAACTTTAATCAAATCATTGAAATTGGAGATGAATATAGAGTTCAGGTTGAAAATCATGATTTTTTTATTGACCTATTATTTTATAACAGGGAATTATCTTGTTTA
>CAZXFU010000037.1:0-13032 GCA_964640345.1 uncultured Eubacteriales bacterium | reverse complement strand
AAGAAAATAAAACCATCAAAGTTAATAGTAAGCAAAAAAATTTTTTTTTCAATTTTCATTCCTCCTCATACATAAATAGTATTCATATTTAGTGGATTTAGTTCATTAAATAAGTGCAATTTATATTTCATTCTATGTTTCTTTTTCTGTTGACTTTTCGTGTCAGAAATTATAGAATTATATCGATAAGAAAATATCGATATAAGGAGAGTGAAAAGATGGACTACGATTCATGTAAATCTGTATCTACCGCAACTTTGTCGAGATTGCCGATGTATTATAGGTATTTGCTTAACCTTCAAAAAAACGGTAAAAGTAATGTGTCGTCCGCAACTATGTCATTAGGTATGAATCTCAGTGCTATCCAGGTAAGAAAAGACCTTGCTTGTGTGAGTAGTGTTGCCGGAAAACCTAAGACAGGCTTTGATGTAGATGAACTTGTTAAAGATATAGCCTCGTTTCTTGGATATGACAATACTACAGATGCTATAATTGTAGGGGTAGGACAATTGGGAAAAACATTACTTTCTTATGACGGATTCCAAAATTATGGTATTAATATTGTCGCAGGGTTTGACATCGATGAAATGCTTTACCAAAAAAGGATAAATGGAAAAGTAGTTATGCCGATGGAAAAGCTTAAGAATTTTGTAAAAAGGTTGAATGTTCATATTGGAATAATTACAGTCCCAAGTCAAGATGCACAAGAAGTTTGTGATAGATTAATTGAAGCGGGTATAAAAGCTATTTGGAATTTCGCCCCTACTCATATTACAGTGCCTGATGGAGTAGTTGTGAAAAATGAGGATATAGCTGCTTCACTTGCTATATTATCGAGTAAGTTAAAAAAATTGTATGAAGGAGAGGAAATTTTATGAGAGATGTTAACGAAATGGTAAATGAACTTGTGGTTAAGGCTGAAAAAGCATTAAGTGAGTATATGTACCTTGACCAAAAGCAAGTTGATAAGATTGTTAAAGCTATGGCACTTGCTGGACTTGACCATCATATGGAACTTGCAAGATTGGCTGTTGATGAAACTAAAAGAGGCGTTTATGAAGATAAGGTTATTAAAAATATCTTCGCTACAGAATATATTTGGCATTCTATAGAGCATGAAAAAACTGTCGGAATTATTGAAGAAAATGAGCTGGAGGGATATGTTGAAGTGGCTGAGCCTGTAGGAATTGTTGCAGGTGTTACTCCTGTCACAAACCCTACTTCTACAACAATGTTTAAGTCTCTTATATGTGCTAAGGCAAGAAACCCAATTATATTTGGTTTCCACCCATCGGCACAGCAATGTTCAAAAAGAGCTGCTGAAATTTTAAGAGAAGCTGCTGTTAAGGCCGGTGCACCTGAAAATTGTATTCAATGGATAGAAGAACCTTCTATTGAAGCAACTACAGCTCTTATGAATCATCCAAATGTTTCACTTATTTTAGCAACAGGCGGTTCCGGAATGGTAAAATCTGCATATAGTTGCGGTAAACCCGCACTTGGCGTTGGACCGGGGAATGCACCATGTTATATTGAAACTACTGCAAAGCTAAAAAGAGCTTGTACGGATTTAATGCTTTCTAAAACTTTTGATAATGGTATGATTTGTGCATCTGAACAGGCTGTTATAGTTGATAGTGTTATAAGGACTCCATTTGAAGAATATATGAAGGCTAATGATTGCTATTTCTTAAATGATAATGAAATTAAGAGATTATCTGACTTTATGATGGCTGATGGGAAGTTAAATTCTAAAGTTGTCGGTATGCCGGCGGCTGTTATTGCAGAAATGGCAGGTATAGAGGTTGAGCCTAAAACTAAGATTTTAATTGCAAAACTTGATGGGGTTGGACCTGATTATCCATTATCTCATGAAAAATTATCCCCGGTTTTAGCATATTACGTTGTTGACGGTCACGAAGAAGGATTTGCAATTTGCAAAAAGATTTTGGACTATGGCGGACTTGGACATTCTGCAATTATTCATAGTTCTGATGAAAAGGTTATAAGAGAGTTCGGAGAAGCAATGAAAGTGGGAAGAATTATAGTTAACTCACCTTCTTCACAGGGAGCAATTGGCGATATTTATAATACAAATACTCCGTCACTTACTTTAGGATGCGGTTCTTACGGACATAACAGCACAACATCGAATGTATCTACTGTAAACCTTATAAATAAAAAGAAAATAGCGGAAAGAAGGGTTAATATGCAATGGTTTAAAATTCCACCAAAGATTTATTTTGAAAAGGATTCTATTCAATATTTAGAAAATATGGAAGGTATTTCAAGAGCGTTTATTGTTACTGATCCTACTATGGTAAAACTTGGATATGTTGATAAGGCTTTATATTATTTAAGAAAGAGAGAACAGTATTGTCATTCAAAGATTTATTCAGATGTTGAACCGGATCCTGACGTAGATACAATTATGCGTGGTGTTGCAGAGATGCGTGATTTTAAGCCGGACGTTATTATTGCTATTGGTGGTGGTTCGGCAATAGATGCTGCAAAGGGAATGTGGTTATTCTACGAGCATCCTGATGCAACATTTGATGGACTTAAACAGAAGTTTATGGATATTAGAAAAAGGGTTGTAAAATTTCCTAACTTAGGACAACTTGCAAAGTTTGTTGCAGTTCCTACAACCAGTGGTACAGGTAGTGAAGTAACGGCATTTGCTGTTATAACTGATAGAAAGAATGGAAATATAAAGTATCCTTTGGCAGATTATGCACTAAAGCCAGATGTTGCAATTATTGATCCACAATTTGTTATGAGCCTTCCTAAGTCAGCGACTGCTGATACCGGAATGGACGTATTAACACATGCATTAGAGGCATATGTTTCTAATATGGCAAGTGACTATACTGACGGTCTTGCACTTCAGGCAATGGATTTGGTTTTTGATTATTTAAAACGTGCATATGATCATGGGGAGGAAGATGAAAAAGCAAGAGAAAAAATGCACAATGCAAGTTGCATCGCTGGTATGGCGTTTACAAATGCATTTCTTGGGTTAAATCATAGTATGGCTCATAAGTTAGGTGGAGAATATCATATCCCACATGGAAGAGCTAATGCTGTTTTACTTCCGTATGTTATAAAGTATAATGCAACAAAACCTACCAAATTTGCAACATTCCCTAAATATGAATACTTTATTGCAGATGAAAAGTATGCTAAGGCTGCAAGGTTTGTTGGTTTCGCCGGAAATACAACAGAAGAGAGTGTAGATAATTTGATAAAAGCAATAAGACAACTTATGAGAGATTTAAATATGCCTATGTCAATAAAGGAATGTGGTGTTGATGAAAAAACATTTATGGCTGGATTAAGGAGATTATCTGAGAATGCTCACGACGACCAATGTACAGGTGCAAATCCAAGATATCCGCTTGTAGAAGAAATCATGGAACTTTACAAAAAAGCATATTATGGAGAAGAAATATGAGGAGAGGGGTAGTAACTATGGTATTAAAAGTTTGCGTTGGTAGTTCATGTCATTTAAAGGGCTCTTATGATGTTATTGAAAAATTTAAGGAATTGCTAAAAAAATATGAAGTTGAGGATCTTATTGAGTTACAGGCAAGTTTTTGTTTGGGTCATTGCTCAGAAGGTGTTACTGTTAAGGCCGACGATAGAATTTTATTAAACGTTAATGTCGGTAACACGGAAGATATTTTTGTTAATGAGATTTTGCCTGAGGTTACTAGATAGGAGTGAGGATTTTGGAAGAGTATTTAGAGTTTAGAAATGCAAAGTGTAAAGATTGCTATAAATGCTTAAGAGAATGTCCTGTAAAAGCTATTAAAGTTGTTGATCATCAGGCTAAAATTATAAAGGAAAGATGTATTTTGTGTGGCAAATGTACTAGAGTTTGCCCACAAAATGCAAAACGTGTTCATAGTTCTAAAGATGAGGTCTTAAATCTTATAAAGAGCAATAAAAAGGTTGTTGCAAGTGTTGCTCCTTCCTTTATTTCAAGTTTTAAGATTCAAGATTTTTCTGTTATGAAAATTGCTTTATGTAAGTTAGGCTTTTTTGATGCAGAGGAGACTTCGATTGGAGCGAATGTTGTTGTTCAAGAATACGAAAAGCTTTTAAATAGCGGAAAGTATAAGAATTTTATAACATCTGCATGTCCTGCAATAAACAGAATGATACAGATTTATTATCCAAATGCATTAGAGTATTTGGCTCCCGTGGATGCACCGGCAGTTGTTCATGCGAAAATGATAAAAGAGGCAGACAAAGAGGCTAAAGTCGTTTTTATAGGTCCATGTATTGCAAAGAAAAAAGAAGGTAAAGACAGCGGAGTTATAGACGTGGTATTGACTTTTGAGGAGCTTTTGGAGTTATTTAACGAAAATAATATTGATTTAAATATGATCTCAAATGTTCATGTTAGTGAAGATAAAGAAGTAGTAAATAGAGCCAAGTATTTCCCTATAAGTCGTGGAATTATTAAGTCTTTTACTAGTCTCCCAAAAGGGTATGAATATATTGCTATTGACGGGGTGGAACGTTGTTTTGAAGTGCTAAATAGTATTAATGATTTATCCGGAATATTTTTGGAGATAAACAGTTGTGCAAATGCTTGTATAAACGGGCCTTGCAGTTTGACCAAGGAAAAAGACAGCATTAGTTCTAACGCAATTGTGCGTAGTTATGCAAGGAAAGAAATGGGACTTGGCGATAAAAGTGATAAAATTCCTTATGATTTGGATGTATCAGCCGAATATAATAGAATAAGAACAGGAGATATTCCCGGTACGGATAAGCAAATTGAGGCGATACTTGCAAAGACAGGCAAACTTAAGCCTGAGGACGAGCTAAATTGCGGAGTTTGTGGGTATTCTACCTGCAGAGCAAAGGCTTGGGCTGTATTGAACGGTTATGCAGATATTGATATGTGCTTACCGTATATGAGGAAGAAAGCTGAGTCAATGTCTTACGAGATTATTCAAAACAGTCCAAATGGTATTATTGTTGTAGATAGTGAGTTGAAGATTGTGGATATAAACGCAAAGGCATTGGAACTCGGCGGCATGACAGGATATGACGTTAAAGGCAAATACGTTGTTGACTATTTTGAACCGACAGATTTTGTGTTTGCGTTAAATGATGAAAAGAATATTATTCGTAAGAAAAAGTATATTCCTAAGACTAATTCGTATGTTGAATTGTCAATTACCTATCTAAAAGAACATAAGACGATGTTTGCAATTATGAAAGATATAACTAGCGGGGTTAATTATAATGATAAGCTAAACAAAGTTAAACAAGAAACGTTTAAAACTACTGATGAAGTTATAAATAAGCAGATGAGAGTTGTGCAAGAGATAGCATCACTTCTTGGCGAGACTACTGCTGAGTCTAAGGTGGCGTTATTAAAGCTTAAAAAGACTTTACAAGAGGAGGAGGAAGAATGAGTCTTTTTCTTGAATATGGTTATACATCTCTTAATAAGGTGGGAGAAGAACTTTGCGGAGATAATGTAGATATCTCCGTTAATGACGAGTATACTACTTTGGTTTTGGCAGATGGACTGGGAAGTGGTGTAAAAGCGAATATTTTATCTACTCTTACATCTAAGATTTTATGTACTATGATTGCTAATGATGTGGATATTGAAGAGTGCATAGAGACTATAATTAAGTCACTTCCTGTTTGCAAAGTTAGAGGACTGGCGTATTCCACTTTTTCTGTTGTTCATATAGACAATAAAGGAAAAGGATATTTAGTTGAGTTTGATAACCCTCAGGCGGTATATTTGCATAATGGAAAAGCTTTAGACTTTAGTCGCGAGAAATTGGACATTTTAGGAAAAGTTGTGTATAAAACAGATATCAATTTAGAACCGTCTGATGTGGTTATTGTTATGTCAGACGGAACAATACACGCCGGAATCGGCATGCTTCTTAATTTAGGTTGGCAAAGAAATGAAATTATGGAGTATCTTGAAAAAACAGTTACAACTAAAATGTCGGCTAGATGTATCGCTTGTTTACTTGCTTCTGCTTGCAATGATTTATATTTAGATAAACCGGGTGACGATACTACAGTTGCGGCTATAAGGATTAGAGAAAATTCAGTTATTAATATCATGGTTGGACCGCCTGTAGATAAGTCAAGAGATAACGAGTATATAAAAGGTTTTATGGATATGAGTGGAAAGCATATTGTTTGCGGCGGCACAAGTTCTCAGATTGTTGCAAGGCATTTAGGAGAAGAACTTCACACAAGTTTGGATTTTTTAGATAAAGAGATTCCACCAATTGCGTATATTAAGGGGATCGATTTAGTTACTGAAGGTGTTATTACAATAAGAAAGCTTCTTAGTATGTCAGAAAAATATTTAGATATTAAGGATGTTTCACCTAAGTATTATGTAAAAAATGATGGTGCATCATTATTGGCAGAGGCGTTGTTTGAAGATGCGACCGAGGTTAATTTTTTTGTTGGTCAAAGTGTAAATGTTGCACATCAGGGGTTACCGATTGATACTACGATGAAACTAAAACTGGTGGAGTCGTTATCCGAAAATTTGAAAAAAATGGGAAAGAAAGTTACTGTTAGATATTTTTAGTGGGGGTATTTTTATGAGATTGATGATTGCATCTGATATTCATGGTTCAAAGACTTACATGAAAAGGCTTATGGAACGTTTTAACGCCGAAAATGTAAAACAGCTTATTTTACTTGGAGATTTGTATTATCATGGGCCCAGAAATCCTTTGCCGGATGGATATGCACCTAGTGAGGTTGCAAAGATTCTTAATGATATTTCAGATAAAATTTTATGTATAAAGGGTAATTGCGACAGTGAAGTTGATGAAATGATTTCTAAGTTTCACTTTACAGAGAGTATTCAGCTATGTATTAATGATAAGAAGCTGTTTTTGACCCATGGTCACAAGATTGATGAGGCGGAGTTAGACGGCATTTATGATGCTGTTATTTATGGACATTTACATACCGGTTTTATAAGAAAGGGCACAAAAACAGTTTTTGCGAATAGCGGTTCAGTGTCGTTACCTAAGAATAACACGCCTAACAGTTGTATAATTCTTGATGATAATAAGATTGAATTAAAAGATTTAGCAGGGAATTTGATTGAAAGTGAGGAGTTCTAAAATGAAAAAATTTGATACCAAGGTACAACATCTTAAATATAAGGTACTAAGAGAAGTGATAAAAAAGGCGGATCAAGACGATATGCAAAATGTTTACCGTGATGTTCCAAATGTTGTTGTACCAGGTCCTAAGGCAAGTATGAGATGTTGCATATATAAGGAAAGAGCTATTGTTCAGGAGAGAATAAAAATGGCTCTTGGTGGAAATAAGGACAACCCCAATGTTGTTGAAGTGATAGATATTGCTTGTGACGAATGCCCGATTGAGGGAATGCTTGTTACGCAAGCTTGCCGTGGATGCATTATTAACAGATGTACGGAAGTTTGCCCAAAGGGTGCCATTAGTATCGTTAATAAAAAGGCTGTTATTGATAAAGATAAATGTATAGAGTGCGGAATGTGTACAAAAGCTTGTCCTTATTCTGCAATTATTGCACAGAAGAGACCTTGTGTTAACAGTTGTAAAGTTAAGGCTATTAGTATGGGTGAGGATAAGAAGGCTGTTATTGATAACGATAAATGTATTTCTTGCGGTGCTTGTGTTTACCAATGCCCGTTTGGTGCAATTGTAGACAAGTCTTTAATTATGGATGTGCTAAAGCTCTTAAAGGAGTCGGATAATAATAAAAATTACAACGTTTATGCGGTTATTGCCCCGTCTATTGTTAGCCAGTTTAAGTATGCTAAAATTGAGCAGATTATTACAGGTATTAAAAAATTAGGTTTTCATCATGTTGTTGAAGCGGCACTTGGTGCGGATATTACATTATATCATGAGCTTAATGAGTTTAAGGAAAAGGGAATTATGACTACATCATGTTGCCCTTCATTTGTTATGTTTATTGAGAAGAATTTCCCTGAGCTTGCTAAATATATTTCAAGTTCTGTTTCTCCTATGATTGAAACGGCAAGGCTTATTAAGAGTTCAGATCCTACTGCAAAGGTTGTTTTTATCGGTCCATGTACCAGTAAAAAGCTTGAGTATAAGCTGGAAAAGACTGGAGGAGCTATTGACAGCGTTTTATCATTTGAAGAATTGCAAGCATTCTTTGATGCTAGAGAGATTGATATTGCTTCGTTAGAGGAGTCATCTTTAGATAATGCATCTTACTATGGAAGAATTTTTGCTAAATCCGGTGGTATAGCAAAGGGCGTAAAAGAACTTGGCACTGAGATGGGCGTTGAGGTTAAACCTGTTGCTATGAGCGGCATAGATGAATGCAGACTGAATCTACTTAAATTAAAAGCTAATAAGGCTGTTGAGAATTTCTTTGAAGGTATGGCATGTGACGGTGGATGCTTAAACGGAGCATTGTGCTTAAGCCACGGTCCCAAGAATGCAGCTGATGTTGACAAATATGGTGAGGATGCTAAAGAAAAGAGTATAGATAATTCTGTTAGATTATATAAGATGAGTCAAAGTGAAAATCAAAACAAAGATGTTGACAACGGGGAACAAAATGGTGTAGAATAAAAAAGCGGAGTGAAAACTCAACAAAAAAATTACAAAATGCAAAGAAAAAGCGGGGACTCACCCTCGCTTTTTCTTTGCATTTTAAACCAATACTATATTTATTTTTTAATAAAATTAAACATTTTTAGCCGTCTTCTTCATTTCTTTTAAGCAAGCAGTGCAGATGTTCTTGCCTTTGAAGTTTATAACATCTCTTGCATTGCCACAGAATATACAATCCGGCTCATATTTTTTTAAGATAATTGTATTATCTTCCACATAAATTTCTAAAGCATCTTTTTCTTCAATATCTAAACTACGACGAAGTTCTATAGGAAGAACAACACGTCCCAATTCATCTACTTTTCTAACAATTCCTGTTGATTTCATAACTTCACGCCTCCCTTTTTAACGGTATAATAATAACATATATTGGAAAACAAGTCAATACAATTTATACCCAAAAACCATAGCGAAAGTTGACAAATAGCAGTGCCAAAGCATTTAATTGTCATTTGAAGATTTATTTGAATTACCAAGAGCTTTTAGGAGCTGAGCTTGTTGAATTGAGTTTATTGTATTGTTGAAAGAAGAGGTAGGGAAAATTCCTGACGATGAATCCCCTGAAAAAGCAGAGTTAGTATTTATTAGCGATTGGGTTGATATCATGTTTTTTAACAAAGAAGATATATCGTCATCACTTGTGGATGTTGTTTTATTTTCTTGAAGTGAATTTGTGTTTTCTTGTTGTGTTTGCTCCAGTATAGACTGAAATTTTCCGTTTATGCTTATCTTATCGGGTAAACGTGAATTTATATCTTGCAATTTTTGGCTAAATATTTGATTAACACTGTTTATATCCATTGGCAGTTTCACCTCAAAATTTATTCTAACATTTTGTAATAATAAAGGCAAGCAATGAATATTATTTAATACAAAAGAACGGAGGGATCAATATGCCAATTGAGGAAAGAAAGCAAACTGTAAACAACAAAAAGCAACATAATTTTTTGCTGGAAAACCGAGAAAAAATGAGCATATCCGGTGTACTTGATGTAGATATTTTTAACCCGGATATGGTAGTTGTTCAAACCGAAATGGGAATGCTTACAATTAAGGGAATAGATTTACATATAAACAAGTTAAACTTGGAATCTTCAGAATTATGTGTAGAAGGTGAAATTGGCAGTTGCACATATTCTGATAAGGCAGTTACAAACGGAAGTTTTTTCGGTAAAATATTTAAGTAATCAGGAGGTAAATCTGCATGACAGTAACTAGAGAGCTGATAATTTTTCTTTATTTCATTTTAGAAGGAATGGTTGCCGGAATTTTTTTGGATATTTTAAGAGCATTTAGACATAACAGAAATGTTAGTGATGTAGTAGTTTGCCTTGAAGATGTCCTTTATTGGATTGTTTTAGGATGTGGAGTTATCTGGCTTTCATATATTTTAAACGCCGGCACAATTAGAATATATATGATTTTAGCAGTCTTTTTAGGAATGCTTATATATTTTCTTACTTTAACTAATTTTACATATAAAGTTTTGGATTTTATATGCCGATATTTAGTAGGGTTGATAGGATGGCTAATTAAAGTTTTCAAGGGGGCAAATAATGAAAAGAAAAGTAAATTGGTTTAAAATATGTGTGCTTTTCTTTTTAGCTATATATGCAACATATACATTATTCAAGCAAGAAGTAGAAATGAGAAAGTATGAAAAAGAAAAAGCAATGTATATGGAACAAATTAATTTGGCTAAGCAAAAACAAGAAGAGTACAAGCATTATTCAGAATATGTAAATTCAGATGAATATATAGAAAAGATTGCAAGGGAGAAACTGGGTATGCTTTTGCCAGAAGAAAGAATATATATTGAAATTTAGCAAATTGAGGAAAATATGTTGACGTAATAAGGATTTTAAGGTAAAATGGAATAAGAATAAGGAGAAAGGATGACGTGGTTTTTATATGCCATTAAAAGTAGGAGAAATAGTAGAAGGAACAGTAAAATCGATTACTAATTTTGGAGCATTTGTAGATTTAGGAGAAGGGCAGACAGGCTTAGTTCATATTTCGGAAATAGCGGACGGATATGTTAAAGATGTTTCTGAGTTTTTATCTCCGGATCAAAAAGTAAAGGTTAAAGTTTTGAATGTAGATACAGCTAATAAAAAGATAACTTTGTCGATAAAGAAAGCAAACGAAACCAGACCTAATAATGAACATAAAAGAAATAACGAAGTGTCTTTTGAAGATAGATTAAGTAAGTTTTTGAAGGACAGTGAGGAAAGACAGAGTGAAGTAAAACGTAGTTTTGAGTCTAAGAGAAGTAGAGGAAGCAGAAGATAAGCTTTCCTATGAATATATAATTTAATTTAAGGACGGTATTTTGCCGTCCTTTCTAAATAGATATTTTATTTTCTTACAAAAAATCCCAATAGCATACAAATTAATAAGGAGGCCTTTTATGACAAACAAGACTGTTACTGAGTTAAGAGAACTTGCAAAGGAAGCCGGAGTTGAAAACTATTCAAAGTTAAAGAAAAGTGAGTTGATTGAGGCTTTATCTAAAAACGAAAAAGAGGTAATTAGAGTAGATGAAAAAGGAACGACCGAAAAGGAGCAGCAGAAAGAAGAACCTGAGGATGCTGAAGGAATACTTGAAGTTTTAGCGGATGGTTTTGGCTTTTTACGTTCTGAAAATTATTTGAGTGGAACACAAGATATTTATGTTTCGCCAATTCAAATAAGAAGGTTTAATTTGAAAACAGGAGATAAAATTAATTGCAAAGTTAGGCCATGTAGGGAGGGAGAACGATTCCGTGCACTTATCTATGTGAATTCTGTTAATGGAGATGATGTGAGTGTTGCACTTCGTCGTAAACCTTTTGAACAGTTAATTCCCGTATATCCTGATTACAGGCTTAGATTAGAGATGACAAGGGCAGAAACAGCAACAAGACTGATTGATATTATCGCTCCTATCGGTAAGGGGCAAAGAGGCATGATAGTTGCACCGCCTAAAGCCGGAAAAACAACTTTATTAAAAAAGATTGCAAATGCAATTTCGACTAATTATCCTGACATAGAACTTATTGTTTTGCTAATCGACGAAAGACCTGAAGAAGTTACCGATATGCAGCGTTCAATAAATGGTGAAGTTATTTATTCTACTTTTGATGAATTACCGGAACATCATATAAGAGTGGCTGAAATGGTGTTAGAACGTGCTCAGAGGCTTGTTGAACATAAAAAAGATGTTGTTATATTACTTGACAGCATCACAAGGCTGGCTCGTGCATATAATTTGACTATTCCATCATCAGGCAGAACACTATCCGGTGGATTGGATCCGGCGGCACTTCATAAGCCAAAGAAATTTTTTGGTGCAGCAAGAAATATAGAAAATGGCGGAAGTCTTACTATTTTAGCTACTGCACTTATTGAAACGGGAAGTCGTATGGATGATGTTATTTTTGAAGAATTTAAAGGAACCGGAAATATGGAATTACATTTAGATAGAAAGTTGTCTGAAAAACGTATATTTCCAGCGATTGACATGAATAAATCCGGGACTAGAAGAGACGATTTATTATTTACAAAAGATGAATGGGAAGCAGTGGTAAATATACGAAGAAAGCTTTTCAATCAAGGGAACCAGGATATTGCGGAAAGCTTGCTTAATTTATTGGTTGCGACAAAAGATAATAAGGAGTTTGTTGAGAAGGTTAGAAAAATGTAAAAAATTAGAAAGAGTCACTAAACAGTGTAATTTTGTAAAGGAAAGTTTATCGTATTTTGTCAAGATACAGAGCATATGAAAGCGATGATGGAAAAGGCAAGCGAATGGTTTGGAAAAATAGATAAAGCTCCGGAAGTTTACTCAGTCTCATCAAATAAAGAAGATAATACAGTAAATGGGGAGAAAAAAAGAGATGCAGATGTTGTTATAAATGAGTTTGAAAATTCTACTTCAGACCATTTAAAACTCTTATTCTCCATGAAGATGTTAGAAGAAGGGTTACATGTAAGTGATGTGAGTGGAGTAATAATGTTAGCAAGAACCGAATCGTTAATCAGATATTTACAACAATTAGGAAGAATTCTTTCTTCAGACAAAACAAGACCCCAGCCAATTTCAATAGATATAGTAAATAATTTTGTTACTTATAATATGGAACGAAGATTAAAAGAAACGCAGGAAAGACCGCTAACAGAAGGAGAAATGGTAACTGAAAGAGTAAAAAGAAATGTTGGATATGAGTTTGAAGTAAAAGGAGAAATGAAGGAACTTCTTGATTTGTTTGAAGAGATAAGCGAAACTATAGGAAGAAGTAGGTATTTAAAAAACGCACGAGAAATAGCTGAATGGATGAGGGAAAATAATACTGATAAACCACCAGCAGTTCGTTCAAGGGACGAAAAAGAAAAAAG
>CAZXFU010000036.1:0-13219 GCA_964640345.1 uncultured Eubacteriales bacterium | reverse complement strand
AGCGACATAGAGTGGACGAAGTCCAGCTTTTTTATGTAATAGGAAATTCCTCTAAGAAAGCGAGTGAAACGAGCAATAAAAGGGAATTTCTATTACCAAAAAAGATACATTAATATTTTGTCGCGAAGCGACATAGAGTGGACGAAGTCCACCTTTTTTATAATTTGATTTTATGCACTTTTTATGCTAAAATACATAATAAAATTGGAGGTAGAGATGGAAAAAGTCGCTTTTTATACATTGGGATGTAAAGTTAATCAATATGAAACAGATTCTATGAAAGCTATTTTTGAAAAAAATGGCTTTTTAGTTGTAGACTTTGATGACGTTGCTAATATTTATGTTATAAATACTTGCACTGTTACTGCTATGGGAGATAAGAAATCACGTCAAATTATTCATTCGGCAAAGAGTAAAAATAAGAATGCCATTGTTGTTGTTACAGGTTGTATGGCACAGGCGAGCAAGAAGGAAAATAAAGAAATTGACGGTGCAGATATTGTTGTTGGTAATGAGGATAGAAAAAATATTGTTTCTATAATAAAAGGGTATACAGGAAATAAAATTGTTGAAGTACGAGATATAAATAAGGAAAGAGAGTATTGGGAGCTAGACGGTATTGTTTCTGAAGAAAGGACCAGAGCATATATTAAGATTCAAGATGGATGTGACAGATATTGCTCATATTGCATTATTCCGTATGTTAGAGGACCTGTTAGAAGCAGAAAGCCGGAAGATATTATAAATGAGGTTAAAAGAATGGTTAAAGACGGTTTTTCGGAGATTGTTTTAATTGGAATTCATTTGGCTTCTTATGGAAAAGATCTTGGCGGAACAACACTAATTGATGTTTTGGAGAGAGTTAATGAAGTAGAGGGGTTAAAGAGAATAAGACTTGGCTCACTTGAACCACTTTTTATTACTGATGATGTTATTTTAAGGTTAGAGAAACTTGATAAAGTTTGTAAACATTTTCATTTGTCACTTCAAAGCGGCTGTACAGAGACATTAAAACGTATGAACAGAAGGTATACTGCCAGTGAATACGAAGATAGGGTAAATATGATAAGAAAGGCTTTTCCTGATGTTGCTATAACAACTGATGTTATTACGGGCTTTCCGGGGGAAACTGATGAAGAATTTAAGGATACTTATGAGTTTTTAAAACGTATAAAGCTTAGTAAAATGCATATTTTCCCATATTCTGTGCGTAAAGGAACAGTTGCAGAAAAAATGCCGAACCAGGTTGAAAAGAGTGTAAAAAAGAAAAGGGCGGAAATACTTATAAAGTTATCTCTTGAAAATGAAATTGAATTTGCAAAGAAGTTTATTGGGAAAGAAGTAGAAGTTATTTTGGAAAAAGGGCAGAACGGTAAATATAGAGAGGGGTATACGAAAGAGTATGTAAAAGTTCTATATGAAGGTGGAAAGCCTGGTGAAGAAGTTTTTGCAGTGGGACAGAGTGTGACGGAAAACGGAGAGCTTATTTGTAGGTAATATTGAAAAAATAATGTGTGTATGATAGAATTAAAAAGGAATTATTGGAAAGGATTGAATAGAATGTATAATAAACTAAAAGCAGTTGAAGAGAGATTTGATGAATTGACTAAAAAGATAAGTGATCCTGAAATTATCGAACAACAGTCTTTATGGCAAAAACTTATGAAGGAAAGAGCAGAGATTGATGGAATTGTTGAGAAATACAGGGAATTTAAACAGGTTAGAACTGATATTGATAGTGCAAAGGAACTTTTAAACGATAAGGAGCTTCATGAATTGGCTCAAATGGAAATTCTGACAGGCGAAGAAAAGCTTATTAAGATAGAAGAGGAATTAAAAGTTTTACTTTTGCCTAAAGATCCTAATGATGATAAAAATGTTATTGTTGAAATAAGAGGCGGTGCCGGCGGAGAGGAAGCAGCTTTATTTGCCGGAACGTTATTTAGAATGTATAGTATGTACGCTGAACGCAAGAGATGGAAAGTTGAAATATTAAACGAAAATCCTACAGGGCTTGGTGGATATAAAGAAGTGAGTTTTATGATTACCGGTAAAGGTGCTTATAGCAGATTGAAGTTTGAGAGTGGCGTTCATCGTGTTCAACGTGTGCCAGAGACTGAAACTAACGGAAGAATTCATACTTCTACTGTTACGGTAGCAGTTTTACCTGAGTTAGAGGATGTGGATATAGAGATAAATCCGAGTGATTTAAAAGTTGACACATATCGCTCAAGTGGTGCGGGCGGACAGCATGTTAACAAGACAGAATCTGCAATAAGAATTACACATATTCCTACAGGTATTGTGGTTGCCTGTCAAGAAGAGCGTTCCCAGATTCAAAACAGAGAGCGTGCTATGACCATGCTTCGTGCAAAGCTTTTTGAAAAGCAAGAAGAAGAAAGAATTAAAAAGGTGGCAAGTGAAAGAAAAATGCAAGTTGGTACTGGCGACAGAAGTGAGAAGATAAGAACATATAATTATCCGCAAGGAAGAATTACAGATCATAGAATAAACTTTAGTATGTTCCAAATGGATAATTTCATGAATGGAGATTTGGATGAAATGATAGATGCGTTAATTACTGCTGACAGAGCTATTAAGTTGTCTGCTGAAAACGCATAGAAAGAGGTTTTAATGAAGTTTAGATTTTTAATTTTGGGGATAATTTTGTTTATTTCCGGTTGTGCTAAAAAGCCAGAAATAGAGGAAAACAGTAAATTTAACATTGTTACTTCTTTTTACCCTGTTTATGTATTTACTGAAAATGTGGCAAAAGATATAGAAAATGTTACGGTTACTAATATGTCTGCTGGACATTCCGGGTGCTTACATGATTATCAACTTACGACAACTGATATGAAATTACTGGATAATGCAAATGCTTTTGTTATAAATGGTGCAGGGCTTGAAAACTTTTTAGAAAAAGTATATAGTACAAAAAAAGATTTGGAAGTTATAGATTCTGGAAAAGATATAAATGTATTGACAAAAAGTTTTTCGGATGAAGATAATGAACATATTTGGCTTAGTGTTTCGAATGCGATTACTCAAGTAAAAAATATTGGAGTAGGGCTTGCTGAATTAGACAGTAAGAATGCAGATTTGTATTTAAAAAATACTGAAGAGTATGTAAAAAAATTAGAGAGTTTGAGAAATGAATTAAGAGAAAGTATGTACGGCTACGAAGATGTAAAATTAGTTACGTCAAGTGAGGCTTTTGCTTATTTTACAAAAGACTTTGGATTTGATGTTGTGGCTGTTATTGAAAAGGAAGAAGGAGCATCTCCTACTTCCAAAGAGATACAAGAAGTTATTGAAGTTGTAAAAAATGAAGGAATTAAGACTATTTTTATAGAAGAAGATTCCTCAAGTAAAATTGCAGATACAATTGCACGTGAAAGTGGTGCTTCTGTAAAAACGCTAGATCTAATTACCGGCGGTAATGGTAATTTTGATGATTATGAAGATAGGATAAAAAAGAATATAGAGGCAATAAAGGAGAGTTTATAAGTGAAGTTACGACTAAAAAAATGTAATTTGTGTTGTACTAAAATAAGCGATTTTGCTGTTAAAAAGGGTGGAACTGTTATTTTGGAAAATATAAACTTACATATTCACTGTGGTGATTTAACTGCTTTAATTGGTCCGAATGGTGCCGGAAAAAGCACATTGCTTAAGGCGATTTTAGGTGAAATTCCGCATGAAGGCACGCTATATTTTATAGATGAAAAAGATAAGAAGATGAGAGAGCCTAATATAGGATATGTTCCTCAAACTTTAGAATTTGATAGAACGTCGCCTATTAGTGTTCGAGATTTGTTTGATGTTACTTACTCGAATCTTCCTTTGTGGATAAAAAGAGACAAAAAGACGACTGCAGTGGCAAGTAAAGCATTGGAGCGAGTGGAAGCGGAAGAATTAATTGATAAAAAGCTCGGAGCTTTGTCAGGTGGAGAGTTACAAAGAGTTATGTTAGCTTTGGCATTAAATCCTATGCCGGACATTTTACTTTTAGATGAGCCGGTGTCCGGAGTAGATAGAAGAGGAATGGATTTGTTTTATGAAACAGTTTCTAAATTAAGAAAGAGTTATGATCTTACAATTATCTTGATTTCACATGATTTTGAAGCTGTTAAAAAGTATGCTAATAAGGTTATTTTATTGGATAAAAGGATATTAAAACAGGGGAAGCCTGAGGAAGTGTTTAATAGCAAGGAATTTAACGAAGCGTTTTAAGGAGTTGAATGAGAGTGAAAAAAGCAGTTGTTTTATCAGTTACTACAGTTTGTTTAGTTTCTTTTTCTGTTGCTTTTTATTATAATAAAACGGATTTTTCTAATGGTGGAGAAGTTTTGAATGAAAAAACTGAAATTGCTCAGCTTCCAAAAGAAAAAAAGAATTGGTTTAGCTTTAAGAGTAAAGATAAGGATGAAAAAAAAGAAAATGATAATATAAAGAAAAATAATAATGATGAAAACGATATACCTAGAGATGAAAAAACAGAAGAAATTCCTAAAAATGATTTATCAATTTGTAATGAAAACGGAAAAATTATGGTGTTAATGTATCATAAATTTGCTGAAAAGTCTAACGATGGATGGACAAGAGCGTTATCGGATTTTAAGAAGGATTTACAATTGCTATATGAGAAAAATTATTATCCTATAAACATGAATGATTACATAGAGGGAAATATTGATGTTCCTTATGGAAAAACTCCTATTATTCTTACTTTTGATGATGGAACTGCTGGACAACTCAGTTTTGAATGGGTTAATGATGTCTTTACGGTAAAAAATAACACAGCAGTTAAGGTTTACCAAGATTTTGTAAAGGAACATCCTGATTTTCCTATGAAGGGTACTTTTTATATAATGTCAACTAACTTTTTCGGTTCTAAAGGAACGTTAAAGCAAAGATTAGAGTATTTAGTTAGTTTGGGATTTGAAATAGGAAATCAAACAAAAAATCATTATGTTTTGCAAAACGCAACTTCGGCAGATAAAGTTAAAGAGGAAGTAGGAGGGCTTGCTAAGTTTGTTGATAATCTTATTCCGGGTTATAAAATAACTTCTTTTTCTATTCCCGGCGGTAGTATGACAAAAAAATATGAAGATGAAGTTTATTCCGGAGAATATGACGGATTTAAATACGAAAATAAAGGAATTGTACTTTTATATAGCTCTAAACCGACATTATCACCTATAGACAAAGAGCTTGATTTGAAAAAAATTCCGAGAATAAGAGTTTCAGGAAATGAAAAATTAGATAAGGATTTTGAATATTGGGTTAACTATTTTGATGAGCATCCGGAAGAAAAGTATGTTAGTGACGGCGATGTGAACACGTTTGTCATAAGTGAGGCAGATGCTGATAAGGTTGTTAGCAATAATAAGATTGTGATAAAGTAGATAAAAAAACGCTTCACAAACTAGACACATGGTACATTTTGTTTGTGAAGCATTTTTTTATTAGCATAAGAATTAGTCGCAATATATTGTATAGTTATTACCATTATTATTATCCCAATTGTCACAAGTATCCTTGAAACAAAGGTTAAGTGCTGAGTTATAAGCTGTGATTGTTGTTGAAAAGCCTGTTTTGGTTTTTGACATTTTTACATCATTTACATTTTCCCAAGAATCTCCCCAACCGATATGTGCATAAACTTCATCAGCACCAGATTGAGAAAGCAGACCGTTATAAGTTACTTTGATTTTATCACCGGAAGCAAAATTTGCGGGTGAAATTGTAATTCCATTGTTCTTATATCGATTAGCTGCGGAACAACGTGTGCACGTCTTTGTAGTAGTAGATTTTTTTGCTACTGCCATGTTGAACACTCCTTTCATGAATAGATAAATACAATTTATTTTCTTTTTTTTATTATTATTATGCAATGGTTATTTTTGCCGATTTTTTTTGTTTTTATTCGTTTTTGTCGAAAAAACTTTGTTTTTCTTTGATTTACTAAAAAAACAAATATTAAGAATGTGTTACAATTATGGACTTTTTTTTCAGAATGTTATAAAATAAGAATTGGAAAATTAGTCGAAAAAGGTGATGTACATATGAAAAAATTTTTTATTATAATTTTTACATTTTTTATGCTAATCGGGACAAGTTCCTTTGCTACGAATTATATTCAGGATGTTATGATTAATAAAACTGCAATTTCTACAGAAATAAAGGTTACTGCTTCTTCTGAAATTAATTATTCGGTTGGCAAGCTACTTGATAATAAGAAGATATATTTTGATCTTAAAGATACTATTGCTCGCGAGAAAAAAACTATTGTGGTTAATGATGGTAGGATGTCGACTGTTAGAGTGGCACAAAATGCAACAAGACCTCAGTATGTTAGCCGAGTAGTTTTAGATATGATTAATATGGAAGAGTTTTCAGCAAAGCTTTCAGATGATAAAAAAACATTAGTGATTTCATTTGGTGCAGTTTCTGCTTTTGGCAAAGAAGAGTATACAGGCGAGAAAAAAACAATTGTTTTAGATGCCGGACATGGCGGTAAGGATCCGGGTGCAAAAATTTCTGATTTGGTAGAAAAGGATTTAAATTTGGATATTACAAAAAGAGTACAAGCATTACTTGCTGGCGATGTAAGATTTAACGTTTATATGACTCGTGATGAGGATGTGTTTGTTGAACTTATTGACAGAGCAAAGTTTGCAAATGATAAAAAAGCAGATATGTTCGTGTGCATTCATAATAATTCTATGCCGAAGAATTTTTCTGGAACAATGCTTTTATACAACGCTTCAAAGCTTTCTGGGAATAAAGCTTTAGCTGAGAGTTTTCAAGAAATTGTCGGAAAAGCTAGTAAATTAGCAGGAATAGGTGCGAGATCCAGAGAAGATTTAGTTGTATTAAAAAATATTGAAATGCCGGGAGTTTTAGTTGAAGTTGCTTGTATGAGTAATATTAAAGACAGAAGAGAATTAAGAAAAGACAGTTTTAAGCAAGATATTGCTCAGAGTATTTACGATGCAATTGTCGCTAATTCATTCTAAATAAGAGGGGCTTTTTACAGCCCCTCTTATTTTAGATCATTTCTGAAATACTGTCTGTCAGATTTTTATTTGATTCTTGAATAGGTAATATTTCTCCAACGTTTTCTGTGGTTGCAATATTTTCATTAGCTTTAGATACAGAATCTGTAAGTCCGCCAAAGCTAAATAATTTCTTTTCAACTCGTGATTTTTCTTCAAATTTTTTCTCGAATTCTGTTTTTGCGTTGTTTAAACATTCTTGCATAGCAAAAAACATTTCTTCAACATCTTGTTTAGTAAAGTCGTATGCTGCACTTCTTGACATAGGTTCTAAAATCTGTATGTCGTGTAATACGTTATTTACTCTTTTTCCGGCGTATTCCATAAATTTTTTTCTTTTTTCTTCGTTTACTTCCATCTTTTGTTACTCCCTTCAATTGTATACTTTTTGCCCTTATATTAAAAGCTAATGGAATTCTATAATAAAAAAATTTTTTTAGCAAGTGTAAGAATGGAATTTTATGAAAAATAAGTCTGATTAGTAACAAAATAAAGGCATAGATAAAAGCATTTTTTCATAATAATTTCGTATGAAAAAGTTTACAAAAATATTTTTTACATTTGTGTTTTTCTTTTTAATAGTGAATTTTATTGGGATGTTTATGTTAAAGAATTCTGAAATAAGAATTGCTTTAATTGGTAAGAATATCCCTATTATTCGTGCAATCAATGAGGAAATTATAAGAATAAAGCTTATTTCATATGTGGATCTTATAAAAGATAAGTTTATGAATAACAATGTTTTTATTGAACTTCCAGAGGATTCTGTTGAGATGGAAAAAGAGGACATTAAAGAAAATGTTGTAAAAGAAATAGAAAAAGATGAAAAAGAATTACCAGAGATAAAAAGTGTTACTTTGGATTGGAAGAATGAATTTAAAAATAACACAAAATATAATGTGGATATTGAAGCACTGAAAAGCGAAGAGCTGAATTTTGATTTGAAAAAGAAGGAAACGGAGATTATAATTTATCATACTCATACGACAGAAACATATACAAAAACAAATAAAGACAATTATGAATTAAGCGGAGAATACAGGACATTAGATAAAAATTATAACGTGGTAAGAGTGGGAGAGCGTATAAAGGAGTTGTTAGAAAAGAAAGGATTTGGCGTTTATCACGAAAAGGAGATATATGATTATCCGTCTTATAATCTTTCTTATAGTAAGGCGGGAAAGGCAATAACTGAACTTACGAAAAAGTATAATAAAGCAAATGTTGTTTTAGATGTTCATAGAGATGCACTTGGAACGGGTAAAGAGATATATAGACCGATTGTTAATATTGGTGGTAACGATGTTGCACAGATCCTACTTGTTGTTGGAAGTAATCAAGGCGGATTAAATCATAGTAATTGGAGAGAAAATTTTAAATTTGCTCTTAAACTTCAACAAATTGCAAATCAAAAGTATCCCGGACTTATGAGATATGTTATACTAAGAAAAGAAAGATTTAATCAACACGTTGCACCTGGTGCGATTATTGTGGAAATGGGTGCAACGGGTAATACGTTAGATGAAGTTTTGAGATCGGCTGATTTATTTACCGATGTTTTGACGGAAATTATTGAATAGGGGGAAGGATTGTGGCACGGAGATTTGTTGTTAATGGAAGTTTTAATGTTGGGGAAGATATTAAGATTTCAGGAGATGAAGCAAGACATATTATGGTTTTACGTCATAATGTAGGAGATGAAATTTTAGTTAATGATAAGATTTGTAAAATAAAGAATATTACAAAACAAGATGTTTTATGCACCGTTATTGGTAAGGCAGAGGAAAAAGGTGTTCCCAAAACCAAAATTACACTTTTTCAAGCTTTATTAAAATCGGATAAAATGGAGTTTGTTATACAAAAAGCGGTTGAATTGGGTGTGCATGAAGTAGTACCGTTTTCTAGCAAAAATGTTGTGGTAAAACTGGATGAAAAGTATAAGATAAAGAAGCATGAACGTTGGAACAAGATAAGTGTTGAGGCATCAAAACAATGTGGAAGAAGCGATATTGTTGAGGTAATGAGAGTATGCGATTTTAATGAAATGTTGGACAAGCTTAATGATTTTGACATAGTTATAATCGCCTATGAAAATGAAAAAAGAGAGCTAAAAGAAGTTATAAAAGAAAAATATAATGCAAAGAAAATTGCTATTATTATCGGAGCAGAAGGTGGGTTTGATAAAAGTGAAGTTGAGAAAGTTTTAGAGAAAAATAATGCCAGTTCTGTAAGTTTAGGGAATAGAATATTAAGAGCCGAAACTGCTAGCCTTAATTTAATATCTATATTGATGTACGAATTTGAAATGTAATACTGGAAATTTTGCTGTAAATATGGTAGAATGAACCGAAAGGTGTGGTTTTGTGGAGAATTTATCTGATTTCCTTGTTGAAGGGAGTATTGTAAAAAGCAAATTAGAAAAAACAAATGATTGGATACCTAATGTGGCAAACAGAATATTTTTTGATACTAATGAGGTAGAAATTGCGTTAGATGAAAGATATCTTGAAGCACTTATTATGGCTGGAGATAATATGCAGTTAACACAGACAATTAATGGATTTGAGTATGTTATGGAATGTGTTATCACACAAATTCGCATTGAACCAACCAGAACAATTTTGCTTAAGGTAAATGATGTTAGGAAAATACAAAATTTCAGAAAAGATGAGAGATATTCAGTAAACTACGCTACAACAATTCAAAGTTTCTCAGAAGAAATGGGAGTGTTTGGCGTGGTAGTTAATATAAGTGTTTCAGGATTGGCGTTTGTTTGTAGAAATAATTTTGTCCCCGGAGAAATGGTTAGGCTTTCTATTATGTTACCTGCAAGTACTTTTAATATTGATGCTGAAATTATGAGAGTTACAGATACAGATAAAGGAAATGAATACGGCGTAAGATTTTTGCGTAATGATGAAGAAGCAACACAAGATATAAAGAAGTTAATTGAAGATATAAAAGAAAGAGAGGATAGGCTTTCACGTATTGTGGGGTTTAGATTATTTTAATGGAAAAGATGAAATTAAGTGATTATTTTTATGATTTACCGGAGGAGCTTATTGCTCAAGATCCGCTTGAAAAAAGAGATGAGTCGAGACTAATGGTACTTGATAAGATAAATGGTAATATACAGCATAAATCATTTAAGGATATTGTTGAATTTTTAAAGCCTAATGATTGTCTTGTTATAAATAATACAAGGGTAATACCTGCAAGACTTTTAGGCAGAAAAGAAAAAACCGAAGGTAAGATAGAAATATTTTTATTAAAAAATCTAGGAAATGATTTATGGGAAACTCTTGCTAAACCGGGTAAAAAGGCGATACCAGGAGCAAGATTTTTGTTTGGAGACAGAAAACAACTTATCGCGGAAGTAGTTTCTGTAAAAGAGGATGGAAATAGAATTGTTAAGTTTTCGTATGAAGGGGTGTTTCAGGCTGTTTTGGATGAAGTCGGTACTGTTCCTCTTCCTCCGTATATCCATAATAAATTAGAAGATGGTGAGAGATATCAAACTGTTTATTCAAAAGTAAAGGGCTCGTCGGCTGCACCTACTGCCGGTTTGCACTTTACAAAAGAATTACTTTTACAAATAGAAAACAAAGGCATTTCTATCGCACAGCTCACTTTACACGTTGGACTTGGTACGTTTAGACCTGTAAAAGAAGAAAATATTCTAGACCATAAAATGCACTCAGAATGGTATAAGATTGATGAAGAGGCTTGTAATAAAATAAATGAGGCAAGAAAAAAAGGTGGAAGAATTATTGCGGTAGGAACAACCTCTTGCAGAGTGCTTGAAAGTGTTGCTAAAAAAGGCGAAGATATACATCCTCAAGAAGGAGATACTGATATTTTTATTTATCCAGGATATGAATTTAAAATTTTGGATGGACTTATTACTAATTTTCATTTGCCAGAGTCAACTTTAATAATGTTAGTTTCTGCTCTTGCCGGATATGATAATATTATGAATGCATATAAAGTTGCAGTTGAAGAAAAATACAGATTTTTTAGCTTTGGAGATGCAATGTTTATAATTTAGCTATTAAAGGGGAATAAGATATGTTTAAATATGAATTGATAAAAAAAGACGGTAATGCAAGGCTTGGAAAAATAACTACTTCACATGGGGTTATAGACACACCGGTATTTATGCCTGTAGGAACTCAAGCGACAGTTAAGTCAATGACACCTGACGAGCTAAAAAGTATTGGAGCAAAGATTATTCTTAGCAATACATATCATTTATATTTAAGACCCGGTCATGAATTGGTAAAAGAAATGGGAGGTCTCCATTCTTTTATGAATTGGGATGGCTCGATTCTTACGGATAGTGGCGGATTTCAGGTATTCAGTTTGGCAAAATTAAGAGATATAAAGGAAGATGGGGTAACGTTTCATTCTCATATAGATGGCTCTGCACATTTCATTTCGCCTGAAAAGGCTATGGAAATTGAAAATGCTTTGGGAGCAGATATTATTATGGCGTTTGACGAATGTGCACCGTATCCGTGTGATTATGATTATGCAAAGAAGTCTATGGAAATGACTGTTAGATGGGCAAAACGCTGCAAAGATGCACATACTAATACAGAGAAACAGGCATTGTTTGGAATTGTACAAGGAAATATGTATAAAGATTTAAGAGCTAGGTGTGTTGAAAAATTGGTAGCAATGGATTTTCCGGGATACTCTATAGGCGGACTAAGTGTTGGTGAACCGCCTGAGCTTATGTATGAAATGTTAGACTTTACAGTACCTCTTTTACCTGAAAACAAACCTAGATATAATATGGGAGTTGGAAGTCCGGATTATTTGATAGAATCTGTATATAGAGGAATTGATATGTGTGATTGTGTGTTACCTACAAGGATTGCAAGAAATGGAACGGCAATGACTTCTTTTGGAAAACTAGTTGTAAGAAATGCCGAGTATGCACACGATACAAGACCTATTGATCCTGAGTGCGATTGTTATACTTGTAAAAATTACACCAGAGCATATATAAGGCATCTTGTAAAGGCGGGAGAAATTTTAGGTGCTAGATTAATAACATTGCACAATTTATATTTTCTTATTAATTTAATGAGTAACATTAGAGAATCAATAAAAGAAGACCGATTTTTGCAATTTAGAGAAGATTTTTATAAAAAGTGGAAAAATAAGTGCTAGGGAGGCGTTAATTTGAGAGTTTTGGCGTTTGTTGGACCGAGTGGAACAGGAAAAAGCTACAGAGCACAGTGGGTTGCACGTGAAAATGATTTGGACTGTATTATAGATGACGGCTTACTTATAAAAGATAACAGAATATTGGCAGGGAAATCGGCTAAAAAAGAAGCAAGCAAAATTGCTTCCGTTAAGCGAGCAATTTTTACAGATGAAAATCATGCAAAAGATGTAAAAGACACTATAGAAAAAGAAAAGCCAAAAGGGATTTTAGTCCTTGGCACATCGGATGAGATGGTTGGCAGAATACGTGACAGGTTAAGATTACCGGAGTTTGAAAAAACTATATATATAGAGGATGTTTCGACAGAGAAAGAAAGAAAAAAAGCGTTATATTTAAGAAGAGAGCTTGGCAAACATGTTATTCCGGTGCCAACTGTAGAAATAAAAAATCAATTTTCGGGATATTTTTTGAACCCACTTAAAATATTTAAAAGAAAAGAAAGTCTAAGTGAAAGTACGGCTTTCGAAAAAACTATCGTGAGACCGGCATTTAGTTATATGGGAGAATATACTATTTCTGATACCGTAATTAACTCGCTTATATATAATGTTTGTAAGGATATTGAGGGTGTAAAAAAAGTTACCAGAGTAAAAAATAAAAACACAGATGACGGTGTAATAATAGATGTTGAAATAGTATGGTTTTATGGATGCAAGTTACCCGAAGTGATAAAAAGATTATCAGATAAAATTTTGAATGAAATAGAAAGAATAACAGCTCTCAATGTGGAGAAGTTGAATATTATTGTAAAAGGTGTATATATAGAAGAAAAAGAGTAGAAAAAGAGATGTTGCCGAAAAAAATTAAGTATGGAATAGGAATCACTTATAATGTTGAATAAAAAGTGATTTTTTTGTAAAAAGGGTGTGTCAATGATTTTTGAAAATGTCCCAAAATTTGTTTAACATTAGCCCTAAAA
>CAZXFU010000035.1:0-13451 GCA_964640345.1 uncultured Eubacteriales bacterium | reverse complement strand
AAAAGGGAATTTCTATTACCAAAAAAGATACATTAATATTTTGTCGCGAAGCGACTTAGAGTGGACGAAGTCCACCTTTTTTATGTCTTAGCGTGAGCTCTGAAAATTAGACCTGCAATTAGACTAAAAAATATTGCGGCTCCAACACCTGCGGCGGTTGCTTTTATTCCGCCGGTAAATATACCTAAAAAGCCATAATTGTTTACTTCCTTTATTACTCCGTTAACGAGTGAATATCCAAATCCGGTTAATGGAACTGTTGCACCTGCTCCGCCCCATTTTACGATTGGTTCATATATTCCTATTGCTGTAAGAATTACACCGGTTACTATAAACAGCACTAATATTCTTGCGGGTGTGAGTTTTGTTTTATCTATTAGAATTTGACCTATTGAGCATATTATACCGCCTGTTATGAACGCTGTTAAATATGACATATTTTTACCTCCTAATTTTCTATTGCGATGGCATGGGCAATACCTTCTATTGCTTCGCCTTGTTGTACTGCAGTTGTGCTCATTAATGCTCCTGTTGCGACAAGCAGAATTTTATTTAGCTCTTTTTTTTGCAATTTTTCATATAAAAATCCTGCGAACACACTTCCACAGCAGCCGCAACCGCTTCCGCCCGAATGAGTGTCTTGCTTTTGCTTGTCAAACATTAAAATACCGCAGTCGTTATATCTGTTTTTTATATTTATATCATTTTTTTGCAGCAAGTCTTTTAAGATTTCTCCGCCTATATATCCTAGGTCGCCAGTTACTATAAGGTCATAATAGTTCGGAGCACGTCCGGTTTCTTTTAGATGTGAATATATTGTATCTGCCGCAGCCGGTGCCATTGCGGCTCCCATGTTGTTGGCGTCTTTTATTCCCATGTCTACGACCGAGCCGATTGTTACATGCGTTATTTTAGGACCTTTTTGGTCGGTAGATATTATCGCTGCACCGGAGCCTGTTACTGTCCATTGGGAGGTTGGCGGGCGCTGAGTTCCTTGTTCGAGAGGAAATCTAAACTGACGTTCTGCCGAGCAGAAATGACTGGATGTTATTGCAAGTACATTGTCTGCAAATCCTCCGTCAACTATCATCGAGCCGAGTGCCATAGATTCTACCATTGTGGAACATGCACCGTACAAGCCGATAAACGGAATTTCACTTTCTCTTACTGCATATGATGAGGAAATACATTGATTTAGCAGGTCGCCTGCTAATACATAGTTTATATCTTCCGGGGTTTTATTTGCTTTTTGAAGGACTTTATTAAGATTTTCTTTTAAAATTTTTATTTCTGTTTTTTCAAAACTTTTTTCTCCCCAGTATTCGTCGCTTAATATAAAATCAAAATATTTCGCAAGTGGACCTTCGCCTTCTTTTTTTCCTACAATTGATGAGGTCTCAATTATATGAGGTTGTGACGGCAAAATAACTGTTTTTTTCCCTAAACGTTTCATTTTACTCTCCTTGTTTGTTTGTAGTATTTTTTATTGTCCCTCTCCAAGGACGTAAATTAAAGATTAAATATAAAGTACAAGAAGCCTACAATTATTGATGATGATATACCGTAAACCAGTACAGGACCTGCTACCGTGAACATTTTTGCACCAAGTCCCATGATTAAGCCTTCTGTTTTAAATTCTATTGCAGGAGAGGCAATTGAATTTGCAAATCCTGTAATGGGAACGACCGAGCCGGCACCGGCACGTTTTCCTATCCTGTCATACCAGCCAAGAGCGGTTAAAATTATTGCACCGAGTATAAGGAGTATTGAAGTTATTGCGGATACTGTTTCTTTTGGCAATCCTCTTGAGAGAAAGAAGTTTGTTATAAATTGACCTATTATACATATTATTCCGCCGATGGCAAATGCCCATAAAATGTTTTTCCATAATGGGCTGTTAGGCGATTTTTTGTCTACATATTTTGAATATTCGGGTTTTGTATATGGTTGTTTCATGTTTGCCTCCTTATATTGTTAATATACCGTTAGGTGTATTTATTATTATTAAAATGTCCTCTTCTTTTCCTGTTTCTGCGTTTATATATACAATAAAGTCTCTATTGTCTACTTTGCCTTTGAATTCGTGAACTAAGACTTCGGTTTTTACATCTGTTGGGATTATTGCAAGTCCGGTATATTCAGGGGTTAAGTCTTTGTTTATATTGGAAAGTGCCTCGTCCTTTGTGATCTTTGGTGTCTTTATTACTCTTTGTTCGTGAGAGAAAAGATAACCGGCGGATTCAAAACCTGTTATATCTCCGTTGTCCATTGCGATTGCAATTTTTATTAAGTCGGGATAAATTGTTACGTCGTTTTGAGTGTATGCAAAGTTTAATGTTGCTATATTATTTTCTTCTATATAATAGGTTGATTTCATGCTTGTTAATCCACGTGAATTTAGAAATTCAAGAGCACGTGCCTTTGCATCGTCTATTGTTAGTTTTTTGTCTTTTACATCCTTATTATATAAAAACCATATCACATGACCACCTTTTTGGGAGATGTCCATATTAGCTTCTTCTTCGTTTTTTAATTTCATTGATAAGCTGTAACAAGGTATTTTAGAATTAAATGATTCACTAATTGAAGTTATTTCTTTTATTCTGTCGGCACCTATAAAGTCGGTTGCTATTTTTTTCGCCTTTTCCCGGTCAATATTTTCGCCTGTTATCCCTTTGGGAGTTAATTCTGTTATGTGATCGGAAAAAGGACCGTCGTATATTAAACCCGGATAGTCTTGGAAATTATCAGACATTTCCTGAAAAGTGTTTGACTCGTTGCTGTTTCCGAGTTTTGCAAATGTCTTAGAACCCTTGTTAGTAAGCTCGTTCCAAGAAAGACGTCCTTCACTTAATTGAGAGGAAAGCTCTAATATACTGGTTTGAAGTTTGTTTGCATAGTCAGAAAGTGATTTTATTTGCCCAAGCTGTTCCTCTGTTACCGGCTTTTGGTCAATTGTTTGGAGGGTTAGTGAACGTGAAAAATCGCTTGTTTGAGATAAAAATTTCGATGTTTGTGCTATTAGATTTTGCTCGATAGGGAGTTGAGAGAGATTTGTTTTTGCTAAATTTGCCTGACGCCATACTTCACTCATTGTCCTTGCACCATGAGTTGGGTCTTTACTTACTAAAGACTTTGCGAGAAGAGTGTCTATGTTTTCTATATATGAAGACATTTCGTAAAATGCTTGGTTATATCTGTTCTCAAGTGCTTGCTTATTATCGTTTCTTATTTTAAAAATGTAACATAGAAGTGCTATTATTACTAAAAAAGAAGAAATCACTATGGTAAACATATGTCTGTCTCTTAGACGATTTCGCCAGTCTTTTAATTTGTCTGCAAAATTCATATTTGTTTTTCCTCCGTTTCATATTTGTATTACAGATAAAATTTTATTTTGCAAAGTTGTGTTTGCCGATTGTTTTTACTACTTGTTTACCCCAAATCCATTTGCTTTTGGCAGTTGCAGGGTTATAGAAATAAAGGCATCCGCCTGTCGGATCATATCCGTTTAACGCTTCTTGGGCTGCACGCCTTGCACTGGCATCTTTTGGAACGTCTTGATTTATAGTCCCGTTTGAGACCGGTTCGAACGCTCCGGGTTGATATATTACGCCGGCAAGAGTGTTAGGAAAATCCGGACTGTCTATTCTGTTTAGAATTACGGCAGCAACAGATACTTGTCCTAAATACGGCTCGCCTTTTGACTCTGCATGTACGATTCTTGCCAGCAGTTCCGACTCATTGTTTCTTGTATTCGAATCGGCAAAGCATGACATTATAAGAATACTGACAGATATTAATAACATAAGTACTTTTTTCATAATCCACCTCGTTAGACATTTCACTTTTTGTACCTATTTTTAGCAAAAAAATATAAAATATACATATAAATATTGTATTTATGAGTAATTTTGTGATAATATTTTAAAGATGGGACAAAGTAAGCAGTACTTTGAAATTTTTTTGTACCAAATTTAGTGCTGAAAAGGAGAGAAGTGAAATGGAGCCGATTGTTTTAACACATCCATTAGTAAAACACAAACTTGCAATTTTAAGAGACAAAAATTCAGGAACAAAAGAGTTTAGGGAAATTGCAGCAGAACTTGCCACAATGCTTTGCTACGAAGCTACAAAAGATGCACCTTTGTATGATACGGAAATTGAAACACCGATTGCAAAGATGAAGGCTCAGAAATTAGATGAAGACAATTATGCGTTTTTACCTATTTTAAGAGCAGGAATGAGCATGGTTGAAGGAATTCTTAATATTATTCCTAACGCAAAAGTAGGTCATATCGGATTATTTAGGAATGAAGACACATTAGAACCTACTCAATACTATTTTAAGGTGCCTCACGGCATTGAGAACAGAACTGTTATAATCCTTGATCCTATGATTGCGACGGGCGGGAGTGCCTGCGATGCAATACAAAGTTTAAAGAACATTGGGGTAAAGAAAATTAAATTCTTAGCACTAATTGCAGTTCCGGAAGGACTTGAAAAGATAAAAAAAGAACATCCTGATGTTCAAATTTATTGTACAAGTATAGACAGTCACTTAAATGAAAAAGGATATATTGTGCCGGGTCTTGGAGATGCCGGAGACAGAATTTACGGAACAAAGTAAATGTATAAAAGGAGTGTGTAATTATGAAGTATAAAAGAGTCTTATTAAAACTGAGCGGCGGAGCTTTATCAAAAGATGAAAGACATGGCTATACAAAAGGGGCTTTGGACCATATTACGAATGAAATTATTACGGCAGCCAATGCGGGTATTGAGGTTGCAATCGTTATTGGCGGCGGAAACATTTTTAGGGGAAGAGTTGCGGATGACTGGAATTTTGAAAGAGCTGAAGCGGATAATATAGGGATGTTAGCTACTATTATGAATAGCTTGATGTTAAGAGGAGCACTAACAGCAAAGGGAATAGAGAATGTAAGGGTTATGACGTCTATCCATATGAATACTGTTGCTGAGCCATATATAAGACTTAAGGCACTTAAGTATTTAGACAGGGGAAGAATTGTTATTTTTGGTGGCGGAACGGGAAATCCTTATGTTACAACGGATTATACTTCTATTCAGAAAGCTCTTGAGATTAGGGCGGATGTTGTATTGATGGCAAAAGAAGGAGTTAATGGTATATATACTGCTAATCCTAAAGACGATCCTAATGCTAAGAGATATAAAACGGCTACATATGAAGAAGTTATTGAAAAGAGACTTCAAGTTGCAGACCAGTCTGCGTTTATGTTAGCAAGCGAATATAAGATGCCTTTGTATGTTTTTGATTTTGAAGAAAAGAACTCAGTTATAAGATTATGTGAAGGCGAGAATATAGGAACATATGTAGGAGAAGATTGCGTTACGGAGATGTATTAAATTTTTGACTGAGGAGTAATAGATTATGACTAAGAAAAGAGAAGAATATTTAACGTGGGATAATTATTTTATGGCAATTGCTAAGTTGTCGTCGATGAGGAGCAAAGACCCATCTACTCAGGTTGGAGCGTGTATCGTAAGCCAGGACAACAGAATTTTATCGATTGGATATAATGGGGCACCAAATGGCTTTGATGATGATAATTTCCCTTGGGCAAGAGAAGGGAACGCTATTGAGACGAAGTATTTTTATGTTTGCCATGCGGAAATGAATGCGATTATGAATTACAGAGGAAATAAGAGAGATTTGGAAAATGCAAAGATATATGTTGATTTATTCCCTTGTAATGAGTGTGCAAAGCTTATTGTACAATCCGGTATTAAAGAAGTTATATATTTAAGCGATAAATACGCAAAACAAGATGCTTTTTTTGCCTCGAAGAAACTTATGGATGTATGTGGAGTAAAGTACAGACATTTAGAAGGATTTGAAGAAATAGTAATAAAGGAATAATGCTCTAATTTTACATTTTTTTGAGAAAGAAAGAAAAAACACTAAACTAAAGCGGGAATTATGCCGATTATAATAAGTGTATAGAGTATGATGATGTGCTTTTTAAAATAAGCATATTAAATTAAAAAGGAGGATGCTTTATGAAGAGGATTAAAAATATGTTGAAAAAAGGTGGAATAGCTGACATCGTTACACTTATGATAATTGTTGGCTTAGTTATTGCACTAATTGTCGCAGTAGTTCTTCCCATAGTAAAGAAAGCAAATGGGTCCGGTAGTAGTGCAGAATCAGGAATGGGAAAAGCTAGCCAGGCTATTAGCTCCATTATGAGCCCTGCTAGTGCTTCTTCTGATAAACAAGAATAAAATTATTATTAAAACCGGCATTAATGAAGCCATTATTGCCGGTTTTATAATAAAAAGTAAAAAAATCTCGTTTGAGGGAGTAGATATATATGAAAAGAAAACAAAAAGGTGGAATAGAAGGAATTATAGCTACGATAATTATGGTAGGACTTGTTATAGCTCTTATTATTGCGGTAATATTACCTATGACTAAAGATACTAAAGAAATTGGAGTCAAGGGCGAAGGTAGGCTTAATGGATTGGGCAAAGAGATAAGTTAAAGGAGTTTAGGGAGAGTGAGTGTATGAGACGGTTAAGAGGCGGTATGGAAACGATAATAGCAACAGTTATAATAGTAGGGATAGTAGTTGCACTTATTCTTAGTACTGTTATACCTATGTCTAATCAGGGAGACGAGTTATTGGAAAAGACGACGAACACTTTAGTTAAACAGCAGACTAATATAGGTCCACGATAAGGAGGCCGGATTAATGAATACAAAAGGATTAAAATTAAAAAAAGGTGGCTTGGATACGATTGTAGCATATATTGTTGTAATGCTACCTCTTTTGTATGTCCTCATTTATATGGTCGCAACTATATATCATTTTTCTGTTCAACAGTATATGAATCAAGTAGTAAAAGAAGCTACCGTTATGGCTAGTACTTATGGAGAAATAACTACAAATCATGAAGACTATATTCGTAATAAGTTATCCGGGATTTTGGAAAAAGATGCAAATGGTGTTGCTGATTGTACGATTCAGTATTATATAAAGAAGTTTAATGAGGCTACAGGAACAGTTGGTCCTATCCAAGGTCCGTATAGCTTAAAGTCTTTGCCTTATGTAAATAAGGCGGATATAATAGGCATATATGTTGAGTCTGTTCAGCAGTCAATACTTGGAAGTGTTACGTCTTTTGGCATCTTTTCGAAAAATGAAGAGTATACCGGTGGTTTAAAGTACAGTTCTTATAGAGAGGAGATTATAAGGAATTATGCACCATAAGAAGAATAATAAGATAGAACTATCAAGTAATAATGGTAGTGGACTTGGAGTTATTCTTTATGGTCTGACTCTATTACTTGTATTGATTTTTGTGGCTATCAATATTGTTAATTCAAAGGTTATTGAAAACGGATATAATTCTTTAAGGGATGCTGTCCAAACAGCGTCTTCCGGTTCTGTTATACACCTACTCAAGAGTAACAGAGATGGTGTAACAGGTGCTCAAAAGAAAATATTAGACGGTAATATTGGCAATGGCAATACTCAACCGACTTATGATATTTACCTTCAATTAGCTCTAGGTTATCTTATAAACAGAAATGAGGACTCGGATAAAACCAACGATACTATTGTAAAAACCGGGGAAATAAACAATTTTATAAAACTTGATCATCAAAAGGTAGTAAATACAACGATGGCTTTATTAGAAGATGCGGTAGTAAGAAGGAAAGATGGAGAAAAAATAAGTGATACAGCTGATTTTAAGATAATGATGTTTTTTATAGAACCATATAGAACGGATGCTGACGAAAAGTTTTTTAATATAATTGCTTATGGAAATGGAGATTATGATACAGAAAATGGTATTGAAAAAGAATTAGCAATTAGTTTTGTTAAGAGTAGTAATAGAAACAGTATGAAAGAGGTTTATAAAGAAGTAGAAAAACAAATAAGTGATATAGTAAATTGTAAGTATGATGGTATGGATAAAGATAAAAAGAATGCATATGATCCAAATACTAATTTTTGGATTAACTTAAATGCCAGTGGCGAAGAAGATTATTCTAAGTTGGTAAGAGAGATGGAAACATATCCTCATTACGTTATTGTAGTAAAAGACTTTGCACTACCTACTATATTTGACGGTAAGAACACAAACGATGAAGGTGCCGGTGTAAAGAGTTTATTTAGTTTATCCGGAGACGGAAGTCTTTCTGTTCCTATGTGTGCGTTAAATACAGGTAAGATACAAAGACAAACTGAAGATGCAGGATGGAGTCAGAAAAGATAAAATGAGAAAAGATATAGTTTTAGCTTTTATATTTTCTTTAATACAAATAGTTTTAATAACAATAATAAAGGGTTTTTCGTACCCTTTATTATTGTTATTTTTTATGCTTACAATACTGTCATATATATCAATAGAAGATTGGAAGACAGGGCTTATTTCTATTCCGCTTAATGTGGCAGTACTTTGTATTTCGAGTATATTTGCTTTTTTAAAAGGAGCGGAGTTAAAGACAATTGGAATAAACCTGCTATTTTTCGTTATTCCGTTTATTTTGCTTGAAACCATATTTCAGCTATTTATAAACAAAGACGAGGAAAGGTTTTTAATAGGTGGCGGAGATATAATATTATTCGCTACGATGTCTTTTGTTTTAAGTACTTTTGATATGTGCGTTATGTTATTTTTAGCTTGCTTGATGAGTATTGTTGCATCAAAGATAATAAAAAAATCATTGGTACATTTTGCTCCGTTTATACAAACCGGCTTTTTAGTGGCTTTTTTGTTTGGGGAATATATTAAAGATTTTATTTTTTAATTAAGTGTGGTTAGTGACAAGAGTTTAATAAAAATATCAAAAAACTATTGCATATAAAAATTTATTTTATTATACTAAGTATGTGTTATGCTAGGTGGGGGATTAGCGGTCTCCTGTACTTGAAATCCGCTATAGCAAGGCTTACGGCCTGTTTGAGGCGTTTTGCTTGGAACGATTTGCTATAGTTATCATGTTGACAATTTAAGTTCTTATTCGATAGAAAACCATGAACCCCGTCAGGTCCGGAAGGAAGCAGCGGTAAGTGTCATTTTTTATGTGATATAAGGGTGCTTGGATCGAGTGAAACTATTTCTATTTTGCCTGAGTGGGATTGTCGAGAACGGGCTGCATGGCACATATTTTTAATTACTTATGAGGGGCTGATTAAAATAGAAATTCGACGTATGAACGAAAGGCTAAAGTTCTGGTTGTTATTTTCGCTGTCTGTTCCGACTATAATAATGATTGCATTGAGTGCGGTTATAATTAATTCGGCGTCTTCATTACCTATTTATGTAGAATTAGCTATATTTGGCGGGATTTTGCTTTTAGGTTTTTTGGATATAATAATTACTTATTCGCTTTTTGCAAGAATTCAGGATAGACTGGCACAATCTTATATGAAAATCAGTGATTGGACACAAAAGATTAAACGGGGAGATTTAACGACAAGGTTAACTTTTTCAAAATCAAGTGATTTATATTATATTGCAGAATCATTTAATACTATGGCGGATATAATGCAGGAACTTATTGTGGAAAATGAAAATAAGGTCCAGGAATTACATTCTAAGAATATGGAATTAAGTAATGCGAATAAAGACTTAATTGCATCGCTAGTTTCAGCTATAGAGGCTAAAGATAAATATACTTTAGGTCATTCGCAGAGAGTTTCGGAGTATGCTGCCGAGCTTGCAAAGAGGATGAAATTACCGGAAGAAAAGGTCGAAGAGATTCGTATTGCCGGAATGTTACATGATGTTGGTAAGATTGGCATTGCGGACGATATTTTGTGCAAGCCTTCTAAACTTACTAATGAAGAGTACGAAGAAGTTAAGAAACATCCTGCAATCGGAAGTTGGATATTAAATACCTTGGATTTGTCTGAAGCGACTATGGATGCTATAAATTATCATCATGAAAGATATGACGGTAAAGGATATCCGCTTGGATTAAAAGGTAGGGAATTGTCTTTAGAGGCTCAGATAATTGCATTGTCTGATGCGTATGATGCGATGACTTCGGATAGACCGTATAGAAAGGCTATTTCACATAAGGATGCGATAAATGAGATTAAGCGATGTGCAAATACTCAGTTTAATCCGGAACTTGTGGCGTTAATTGAAAGCAAGGATTTTTCAGAGCCGACTTACGGAAATGTTGGAGTAATAAATTAAATTATGAATAAAAGGGGCTGTAAAAAATTGTGTACTGTAAAATTCTCGCAAGTTTTTATGGCTCTTTTCTTTTGAATGTTGGAGGGAAAAAATATGGCACAGTATATGGCACTTTACAGAAAGTTTAGACCTATAACTTTTGATGATGTGGTAGGTCAGGAACATATTATTAAAGTTTTAAAATATCAGATATTAAATAACCAAGTCGGACATGCGTACCTTTTTTGCGGAAGTCGTGGAACCGGAAAAACAACAACAGCGAAGATTTTCTCAAGGGCGGTAAATTGTACATCGCCGGTAAATGGCGAGCCATGTAATGAATGTGAAGTATGTAAAGGGATAACAGATGCGTCTATTCCGGATGTAATGGAAATAGATGCTGCATCTAACAACAGCGTTGATGATATCCGTGCTATTCGTGAAAATGTAATTTATGCACCGACAATGGCTAAATATAAGGTTTATATAATAGACGAAGTACATATGCTTTCTGCAAGTGCTTTTAATGCACTGTTAAAAACACTTGAGGAACCACCGGAGAATGTTATATTTATTTTAGCTACTACAGAACCGCATAAAATACCGGTTACTATTTTATCCAGATGTCAAAGATTTGAGTTTAAAAGAATTTCCAAAGAAAATATTGCAAAAAGATTGGAAAAAGTATGTGAGAAAAATGGTGTTAAAGTAGAGTTTCCGGCACTTATGGTACTTGCACAGGCGGCTGATGGTGCGTTAAGAGACGGACTTAGCTTATTAGATCGTGTTATTTCTTCAGGTACTGAGGAAATAACTGAGAGCTTAGTAAGAGAATTACTTGGAATTGCCGAGTCATCTACCGTTTCAGGTGTGTTATCTGCAATTTTAAATAAAGATATGGTTTCTATGATAAACTTAGTAAATGAAATTGTTGATTCCGGAAAAGATATAAAATATTTTATATGGGAAATTATTTCCTTGGCAAGAGATGTTTTGGTCTATAAAAACACTCAGAATATAGGGCTGTTAAAGAATTTTACTTTATTAGAGGATATTAAAAATATTTCAAATATGGCAGATAATCAAAAGATTAGTGATATTATAATATATTTATCCGAACTTGAAGCAGATATTAAGGGTGCGGCTTTTCCGGCTATACTGCTTGAATCGTCTTTAATTCAGCTTATGTCGTCAGAGAAAGACCGTGTTTTTGTAAAAAAAGAAGTGGTAGAGAGTATTAAAGAGACTGCTAATCAGCAGATAAAAGCCGATGAGAATGTTATTAAAGAACCGATTAAGAAAGAGGAGCCTACCAAAAATACACCCGTAATTGGTCAAAGCATGGGGGATTGGAAAGATGTAATAAATTATTTAAAAAACTCCGGGAAAATGTCATTATATGCAACTCTTGTTTCTGCGAAAGCAAATATAACAGATGGCACTTTAACGGTTTGTTTTCCACAAGAATTTGGAAAAAATGTTATAGAAAGACCGGAAAATATGGATGCACTTAAAAAGGCGGTTTTGGAGATTTGCAAGAAAGATATGATAATAAAATGTTTGGTAGAAGGAAAAACAGATATCAAATCCGATGATGCGGAAAATACCTTGATAAATTCCGAAATAGATGTTAATATATTGTAGAAAAATATAAAGGAGGATTTACTATGAAAGGTGGATTTAACGGTTTCCTCGGCGGAAATATGAGTGGATTAATAAAACAGGCTCAGAAATTACAAGCAGATATGCAAAAGACACAAGAGGAGCTTGAATTAAAGGTTATGGAAGGGACTTCAGGCGGTGGTGCAGTAGTTGTAACCACTACAGGCAAGAAAAAAATTACAAATATAAAAATTAATCCTGAGGTTTTAGATGATGTTGAAATGCTTCAAGATTTGATTTTAACTGCGGTAAATGATGCGTTAAATAAAGTTGATGAAGTTACTGCAAATGAGATGAAGAAATTTAATTTGCCTAATATGCCGTTTTAGTTGGAGGTAAAAATGGAAAGTTATTCTGCACCGATTACAAATCTTATAGAAGAATTTGAAAAGTTACCGGGAATCGGTCATAAGACCGCTTGCCGGTTAGCTTTTTATATTTTAAATGAAACTGCGGAAGATGCGAAAAAATTTTCTGAGGCGATAATTACGGCTAAAGAAAAGATAAAATTTTGTAGTGTTTGTGGGAATTTAACGGATTCTGAGCTATGCCCGATATGTAGTAATCCTAAAAGGGATACATCGGTTATATGTGTTGTGTCTGATGTTAAGGATATAATGGCTATGGAGAAAACACATGAGTTTAAGGGCGTATATCATGTATTGCAGGGGGCAATTTCACCTGTAAATGGAATAGGTCCGGAAGATATTCGAATAAAAGAGCTAATTAGCAGATTGAATGAAAATGTTTCAGAAGTAATTTTGGCTACAAATCTAAACGTTGAGGGAGAAGCTACCGCTATGTATATTTCAAGGCTTATTAAGCCAATTGGAATTAAAGTTACCAGGATTGCTCATGGTATTCCCGTCGGAGGAGATTTGGAGTATACAGATGAAGTTACGCTTTCTATGGCCCTAGAGGGAAGGCGTGAACTTTAGTTATCTTTATCAAAAATTCTGTCTTTTGATACATATGTATTCCCATTTTCAAAAGGTCTTTTTACTGCACATGTGATTTTTAAGTAATGTGCAGATATTTTTTCTTTTACAACTCCGTATGCAGCACCTTTTGCATGTATGATGTAGTTGTCGCCTACATATAAGGCTGCATGGCTAGAGGCTTTGTTTATTTGCTTTGCACTGGCAGATTGGAAATAAAATACATCTCCCGGTTTTAACACGGCGTCTAAGTTATTCATGTTTGCCATTACGTCTGAAAGCGGTATATCGTATGTAAGTTCAAATACTTGGTATTGAGGACCGTTTGTTAGAATTATTTTATTAGGTCTGGATGATACCTGCTTAAGTAACCATTTTATTAAGCCTGAGCAGTCAAACACGTTAGGGCCTTGGTTTGCATGCTCATATCTACACCCTATTTTTGTATGGGCAAGTTCTACTATTTTTTCGGCTCTTGGGTCAATACCAGAGTTTATGTTCGAGTAGTGCATCCAGCCTTCTATTTCGTTATTACATAAAACTCTGTACCATTCGTTATTTTTTTCAAGTAATTTTATCGTATCTTGGCTTGAAGCTTGGTAAAGAATTCTTGACGAAGAAGGACTTTCTTGAATATTTGCATTTTCTGCTTTTAATCCTTTAAATTCCAAT
>CAZXFU010000034.1:0-13491 GCA_964640345.1 uncultured Eubacteriales bacterium | reverse complement strand
TAAATAACGCTTCTTTTATTATCTCAATTCCGGCAAGTAATATTAATGCTATTACTCCAGCTCTAAGTCCATAAAATATTTTTTGTATTATTTTATTTTCGCCAAATTTATCCAAAAATTTGGCTACAATTACTATTACTATTATTGAAGGTGTGACAAGCCCTAATGTTGCAATAATCCCACCACCGATTTTATCAACTAAGAAACCTGTATACGTTGCCATATTGACTCCAAGTGGACCGGGAGTAGATTCCGAAATTGCAATCATGTCTGAAATTTTTGATGTCGGAAACCAATTCGTTTTATATGATAAATCATATAAAAACGGTATTGTAACAAGTCCACCGCCTATAGCAAACAATCCTATTTTGAAAAATTCGTAAAATAATTTTAACGCAATCATTCTTCTTTTTTCTCCTTTCCAAAAAGCCCAAGTATCCCGGCAATTACTATTAATACTACTGACGACAGTTTAAATACCACAGACAACAATAACATTAATAAAAAAATTGCAAATGTGTACTTATCTTTAACACCATTTTTCCATAGTTTTAAAATAGCAGAAATTATTAATGCTGCTACACATATTTTTACTCCTGAAAAAATATGCTGCACAAGTGGATAATCTGCAAAACCGGATATTAAGTTTGCAATTAAAAGTATTATTATTACCGACGGCGTTATTACTCCCAGTGTCGCTATAGTTCCTCCTACTATTCCCCTTTTTTTGTAGCCTATAAATGTTGCTGTGTTTACAGAAATTACGCCCGGAGTGCATTGACCTATCGCATAATAATTTGCAAGCTCTTCACTTGTCGCCCATTTTCTTTTTTCTACTATTTCCCGTTCTAATATCGGTAACATTGCATACCCTCCGCCAAATGTTGTTAAACCTATTTTAAAGAATGTCCAAAATAAATTAAGTAACTCCTTCATTAAAAATCCCCCCCAACTTAGTTTATCATATTAAATTAAAAAAATAATAAAAACATTCATATCAAAAAAATATCTTGCATACAGTTGTAAAGAAAAACAAGTACAAGGGAGGTATTTAGCGGTGGAAAAATACAGTATTTATAAAGATATCGCAACTCGAACAAACGGTGATATTTATATAGGAGTTGTTGGACCTGTTAGGACAGGAAAATCAACTTTTATAAAGAGATTTATGGATTTAATGGTAATACCTAATATCAAAAATATTCATGATCAAGAACGTGCTAAAGATGAACTTCCTCAAAGTGCCTCCGGGCGTACGATCATGACTACAGAACCTAAGTTTGTACCAAATGATGCTGTGGAAATAACTTTAGAGGATAAAATTAAAATGAGAGTAAGGTTGGTAGATTGTGTAGGCTATCTTGTCGACGGTGCTATGGGGCATATGGAAAACGATACTCCGCGTATGATCTCTACTCCATGGTTTAATGAAAGAATCCCATTTGAACAGGCAGCAGAAATTGGAACTCAAAAAGTTATAAATGAACATTCAACTATTGGGCTTGTTGTAACTACAGATGGTTCTATTTCAGAGCTTCCGAGAGAATCATATGTTAAAGCTGAAGAGCGTGTTATAAAGGAGCTTAAGGAACTTAACAAACCTTTTGTTATTGTACTAAATTCAGCATATCCCGAAAGTAATTCAGCTCAAGAGTTAAAATCAGAACTTGAATCAAAATATGATGCTCCTGTCATTTTAATTGATTGTATGGGGATTACAACTCAAGATATTAATAATATATTTTCAAGTATGTTAATGGAATTTCCTGTTGACGAGATCAATATCGAACTTCCTAGCTGGCTTGATTGCCTAGAATATAAGCATTGGTTTAAAAAAGATGTCACGGATAATGTCAAAGAATGTTTTTCCATGGTTACTAATATGCGTAATATCGAAGATGCTGTAAATAAAATAAAAGGAAATGAGAATATTACTGATGCAACTACGACTGAACTCGATATGGGAACCGGAAAAGTAAAAGTTTGTATGATTTTTCCGGAGGAGATGTTCTATAAAATTTTAAGTGAAATGGCAGGAGTTGAAATTACCGATCAAAGTCAGCTTGTTAAGATGATAAATGAAATGGCTCATGTAAAAAAAGAATACGAAAAGCTTGAATATGCTTTGCACGATGTTGAGACTAAAGGCTACGGAATTGTAAGCCCCTCTATGGACGATCTTACTTTGGAGGAACCAGAAATCGTAAAACAAGGCGGAAAATTCGGAATAAAGCTTCGTGCAAGTGCTCCTAGTATACATATGATAAGGGCAGATATACAGACTGAAGTTTCGCCGATTGTCGGAACTGAAAAGCAGTCTGAAGAACTTGTTCAGTATTTGATGGAAGAGTTTGAAAGTGACCCAAAAAAAATCTGGGAATCTAATATCTTTGGAAAGTCTTTACACGAGTTGGTAAGCTCAGGACTTCATAATAAGCTAAATCGTATGCCGGAAGATGCACAAGAAAAATTACAAGAAACCTTACAAAGGATAATAAATGAAGGCAGTGGTGGGCTTATTTGCATAATTTTATAATGAAACTTAAACTCTTCTAACGAAGCTACCTCAAAAGTATTGACTAAATTCTATAATCGTGATATTGTATGTGTTATGTTGACACAATACTCTATTTTCCGACAATGAAAGGAGAAATAATAATGTTTGCACAAATTGCAACCATTGACGGCCCACCCGCAAGCGGCAAAACTACCATGGCACAACTTCTTTCTCGAGAATTTGACCTTGTACATCTAGATTCCGGAGCGATTTTTAGAGCTTTTACCTTGTACTGCATGGAAGAGAATGTTGAAATGACTTCACCGGAGACGATAATATCTGTCCTTCCAAACTTCAATATTTCTTTTGTGCAAGAAAAGGTTTTCATAGACGGTAAAGATGTTACAAGCACAATTCGAGATCCAATGGTTACCAGTAGCACACGTTATGTATCATTCATACCCGAGATACGTAATTTCGTGTCCGACTTACTACTCTCTTACGGCAAGCGAGGAAAAGTAGTATGTGATGGGCGGAATGTAGGCTCTGAGGTTTTCCCAGATGCCAAAGTGAAGTTTTATCTAAGAGCAAGTTTGATTGAACGAACTCTTAGAAGATATAACCAGATTCTTCGCTCGAATCCGTCAGCTCACTTCAAAGAAGTATACATAGCCCTAAAAGAGCGAGAAGAATATGAGCGGGAAAAAAGGATTCTTCTTATGCCAAAGAATGCTATTATTATAGATAATACCAATCTTAGTATAGAAGATACTTTAGAGGTTATGAAAACTTATATGACCGACTAACGTTTCAGTAGAAAAACTCCCCTAAATAGCAATACCTCATATATTCACACCTTTTAAATATATGAGGGTTGCCATTTAGAGGAGTTTTTTACTGACCCTTAATCCTTTAATTCATCCGGTATATCTACAAACTCCGGGTTATCATTAAAATACTCATTTATTAATGCCTTTGCTTCCTCTTCCTGTTTCTTATTTACAAATAGACATGTTCCGTTTACCAAATCAAGTGCGGAAGCGACAACTGAATGAGGAGAACGAACCACCATTATACCAGCAGACTCTAAAAAACTAATAAGTCCTTCAACTTCCTGGTATTTTTCGTTGGTTTTAAAAACCATAACTATACCGTCCATATGTGCACCTCCTACATTCTTTCTATGTATTCCTCAGTAATAGCCTCTAAAATATCCTCACGCTCAACTTGAGTAATAAGAGCTCTTGCATTATTATGATTTGTAATATATGTAGGATCTGCAGAAACAAAATATCCACAAAGCTGGTTAATAGGATTGTATCCTTTCTCCTTTAATGCTTCATATACCTCTTTCATTATTCCTCTGATTTTATCATGTTTTTCCTTTTTTTTGATATCCTGCAAATTCATAAAAATCGTATTATTATCCATATTCTCAACCCCTATGTATAAGATGTCCTATTTTATTAGGACATCAAAAAATTACTTAGTCATATCTTGTTGTGCTTTTCTAATCATTTTCTTTACCATAGCACCACCAATTGAACCTGCTTGTTTTGCAGTCATTTCGCCGTTATAACCATTCTTTAAGTTAACTCCCATTTCACTAGCAGTTTCATACTTAAAATTGCTCATAGCAGCATCCGCTTCAGGTACTAATTTCTTTCTGTTTGCCATATTAAATTCACCTCCTGCAAAATACAAATGTATGTTACAGAGTTAATATGTACAACTTACAGAAAAATATTCTTAATTAATCTTCAAAATCAAAATTTTCTTTATTTTTTTTCTTAAATGCTTCAAAAACCGCATTAATTTCATTTTCATCATCTAATCCCACAAAAGTATCTTCATCATCTTCAGGCTCTATTTTCAGTATAACCACTTCTTCTGCATCTTCCTCTGTAGGCAAGACAACAACATAAGATTTTCCATCCATCTCAATAGTATCTAACCATTCAAATTCAACATCATTTCCTTCATCATCTGTTAAAACAATTATATTCTCCATTTCATCCTGCGTTTTTTCTTTATCACTCATTTTGCCCTCCTTCTGTTGGAATAGTCCAACTATTTATTTCTAGCAGCGTCTAAATAATTTTGTAAAATATGAGTGGCGGCAATGGTATCCACCAAGCCTTTCTTTTTTTTATTTTTTATACCCATATCATTCATATCTCGGTGTGCAGACACTGTACTTAACCACTCATCCCATTTTATCACATCTAATCCGAATTTGTCTATTAATATTTTAATAAACTCTTCCGTTTTTTCTGCACGCGGACCAATAGTACCATTTAAGTTTCTAGGAAATCCGATAACAATTTTCTTAATATCATACTCTTTTATAATTTCATCAATTCTATTTAATAACATCTTCATATTCCCTTTATGTGTTATTGTTTCCAGTCCTTGTGCAGTCCATCCCATTAAATCACTAACAGCAATTCCTGTACGACTATCTCCATAATCAATTCCTAAAATTCTGTCCATTAAATTTCCTCCTTGCATAACCATTTTACTGTATCGGATCAGAATTTTCAATGAATTATTCACAAATCTTAGAAACAATTATAGTTATATCATCCTTAATCACATTATTATAATTTTCAATAGTTTTTGCCAATAATTCTTCAGCAATAATCTGCGGTTCACTAATCTCCAGTCGCTTTAGAAATGTTGAAACCCAAAATTCCTTATTAACCATGTCCCTTTTTGAATCCACAACACCATCAGAGACCGAAACAATAATATCATCCGGTTCTAAAAGTCGTTTTTCTTCCAGAAAATCCACCCTATCCAAAATTCCTAGAGGTAGTGAATCACAATAGATTATCTCCACATCATTCTTTTTTATAATAAAAGTAGGAGCTCCTCCAATCTTTAAAAACTCACACTCACCTGTAAGTAAATCAACCGACATTGTGTCTAATGTTACTATTTTCTCGGTGTTAGAAATATACTGAATAAACGACCCCAACATATTTGTAACAATTCCGGGATTAAGCCCAACTCTTGACATTTCAGAAAAAAGTTCAACAAGTGAATTACTAATCTTATTAGCCTCAATCCCAGTTCCCATTCCGTCACTAAGAAGCATCATAAACTTATCATTTTCTGAATTCACAATCTTATAGCTATCCCCTAACACAATAGAATTCTCCGCTTTTTTAGTAGCCACAAAACAATCAACATGTAGCTTCTCATATTCTCTAAAAACAACAAGCTCCTTTTTCTCATCACTTGCTAGCATTCTTCTTTTTAGGACTTTAGATAGAATCTCGTTAGCAGCCAATAAAAAGCTCACTTTAGGCAGTTCGCCATTTGCACGCAATGCAACTTCACATTTTTCATTTGAAATATTAACATTAACCTTCTCAAGCTCGTAATTCTCCTTTTCAAACCCATTAACTATTTTCTCCTCAAGGCTGCTAATATTATCATTTGTAAGCTTTTCCTTAAAATCATTTATATACTTTGAAAATCCCTTAAATTGTTCAGAAACACAATTTTTAATTTCATTACTTTTTTCTCTTTCCTTATCCGCTTTATACTCTCTATACCTGTTCTTTACCTTATTCAATATCATTTTGCCCTTCTCGCAAAAATCCTCTAATAAATTATTTTCTTCCTCAACACTTCCGTCCCCATCAAAAAACTCAATTGCATCAAAAATTTTATCCATCGTCTCATCATAATTTATATCCCAGCACTCATCATATCTATTACATTCCAAACATACATCCTCCTTTATTTCATCAAAAAGATCATAACTTTCATCAGAAATATCAATATCATCAATAAGCTCAGAAATCGAATAAAATGTTCCCGAAGTCTTATCTAAGTCAGCTAATGCAGTATTTACTCCATTCCCCGCATAAAGTAGATTGCCTTGTGCAGGTTCAAAAATCTTAAACTTTCCAATCTCTTCCTTAGTTAAAACATAAAAAATACTCCCGGCAACCAAAATTTCCAAAAAATGACTTATCAAAGTATTGTAACCGGTCAAATAATATGCCAAAATACTATTCCCAATCAAAAAACCCCATATTATATAAAGTTTTCCTTTTTCTTTTAGCAATCCGGAAATAAGTCCGCCTAGACCCAACGCTATAATTGAAACTCCCATATTAGGATTTGACAATTCATTCATAGTTCCTAAAATAATTCCTACCACAGTTGAATACTTTACACCATTTGACATTGCTACCATTAAAACAGCCACAATACTCACAATGCTTCTAACATTAAGAGAAAAAAGTAAAGTATCTCCTAGCCCCATAAGCATCACACCAAGAAAAGTAACAGATGCCAACATATCTTTTTCGCTCATATTCTTATCCGGAAGCTTAAAACTACTAAACAACATATAACTTAAAACTGCCGAAATTCCTTTAATCGTCGCAATTATCACGTCATACGCCAAAATTTTATCGAACACATTCCATAAAATATCATTAGCAAACACAGAAAAAAACATTGCAATATATAAAAGTTTCTTTCTATCTAATTTAAAAGCACATATCATTTGATGAACAGCAAATAATATAGCAACTGACGAAATAAACTGTAATGACGTCAAAAACGGAAATCTTATAGCAATAGTAACAAATGAAACAACATACAGAAAAATCCTTTTTTTAACATCTTCTTCTTTCTCTGCAACTCCCATAGAAACAGGCATAAAAGCACCTAAAATTTTAACATTACTAAGTAAAGCAACCTCAACAATTTTCCGCATCATACATCTATCAAAAAAATTAATAAGCATATTACTTGTCCTCCTTCTAACATTATCTAATATACTTTGAATACAAAAAGAAAAATGTCAAAAGGCTAACTTGAAAAATGAATTTTATCGCATTATGCGACATTAAAATCGAAAAAAATTTCGAAAAACTATTGACATCGAACTTAGGTTCGTATATTATAACTACAGAACAGCTGTTCGAAAGGAGAATACATATTATGAAAAAAATATATCTAAAAAAACCCGCTAGATTAATATTAGCTTTTATATTGATAATACTTCTATCTGCAATGTTTATTCTCTTATTTCAATCCCCTGCAAAAGGAGACAGTATACCTGAATATATAACCATATTGGTCTCTAAAGGCGATACTCTATGGGAAATTGCGAAACAATTTTCAGCTGAAAATGAAGATATACGAAATAAAATAAGTGAAATACAAGAAATAAATAATATAAGTTCTACTATAAAAATCGGTCAGGAATTAAAAATACGAATAAAATAGTGTTTATAAAAGAATGGGGGAGTTTTTTACAACCCCATTCTTTTATAAACACTATTCTTAGACTCGGCTTTCTAAGTACTCTTCATAGCTCATTTTCTTATCTATAAGCCCATCTTCTTTTATCTCCATAATCCTATTAGCAACGGTATCAACCAATTGATGATCATGAGAAGTAAAAAGCATTGTACCTTTAAAATTACTCATACCATTATTTAATGCAGTAATCGACTCCAAATCAAGATGGTTGGTCGGCTCATCAAAGATTAAAACATTTGCTCCGCTTAGCATCATCTTAGCAAGCATACATCTTACTTTCTCGCCACCAGATAAAATGTTAGCCTGTTTTAGAGCTTCGTCACCTGAAAATAACATTCTTCCAAGCCATCCTCTTAAAAATGTGGCAGAATCATCTTTAGAATACTGCCTTAACCATTCAACCAAATCCATATTTTGGACATTAAAATACTCTGTATTATCATTCGGAAGATAAGCTTGAGAAGTAGTAATTCCCCACTTTATCTCACCGGTAGTAGGCTCTAACTCGCCCATTAATATCTTAAACAAAGTAGTTTTTGCAATACCGTTTGTACCAACAAAAGCAACTTTATCTCCCTTATCCAAAGAAAAATTAATATTCTTTAAAATCTCTTCTCCGTCTTCATTCACATAACTTACATTTAAAACAGTTAAAATCTGATCCCCAGCCTCACGATCCGGCTTAAAATCTATATACGGATATTTTCTGGAAGAAGGCTTAATTTCGGTAAGCTCAATTTTATCAAGCCATTTTTTTCTTGAAGTAGCCTGTTTAGACTTAGACGCATTCGCACTAAATCTTTGAATAAACTCCTGTAGCTCTTTAATTTTAGCCTCTGCTTTCTTATTAGCCTCCTTAGCCTGTTGCAAAGCTAACTGACTAGATTCATACCAGAAATCATAATTCCCTGCATATAACTGAATCTTATTATAATCAATATCTGCAATTTGCGTACAAACAGCATTTAAGAAATGTCTATCATGAGATACAACAATAACAGTATTTTCAAAATTGACCAAAAACTCTTCAAGCCATTTAACTGTTTTAATATCTAAATGGTTAGTCGGCTCGTCAAGAAGCAATATATCCGGGTTACCAAATAACGCTTGTGCAAGTAAAACCTTAACTTTAAGACTTGCCTCTAAATCTGCCATTTTAATATGATGTAAATCCGGTAAAATTCCTACTCCATTTAATAATTTTTCAGCATCTGTTTCAGCATCCCATCCATTTAACTCAGCGAACTCACTCTCTAACTCTGACAATAAAATACCATCATCATCATTAAAATCCGGTTTAGAATATAATTCCTCTTTTTGCTTCATAATATCGTAAAGTCTCGCATGACCCATAATAACAGCATCTATAACAGAATAATCATCATAAGCAAAATGATCTTGCTTTAAAACAGCAAGTCTCTTTCCCTCAGGTATTATAACTTCCCCTTTGCTTGGCTCTATTTCCCCAGATAAAATCTTAAGAAATGTACTTTTTCCGGTACCATTTGCACCAATAAGTCCATAGCAGTTTCCATCAGTAAATTTTATATTTACATCCTCAAATAAAACTCTGCCACCAAATCTTAAAGTAACTCCAACTGCACTAATCACTAAAAAACCTCCTCTATACCACACAACTCACTTCTAATTTACACATTAAACCTAAATAAAACAACATCTCCGTCTTTCATAACATAATCTTTTCCTTCGGATCTAACTAATCCTTTTTCCTTTGCGGCAACTAAAGACCCAAGCTTTATTAAATCATCATACGAAACAACTTCAGCACGAATAAATCCACGTTCAATATCACTATGTATCTTTCCGGCAGCTTGAGGTGCCTTTGTGCCGTTTTTAATCGTCCATGCACGTACTTCAGGCTCTCCTGCAGTCAAAAAGCTAATTAAACCAAGAAGTGAATAACTTTCTTTTATTAATCTATCTAAGCCGGATTCACTTACTCCAAGTTCCTTTAAAAACTCAATTCTCTCATCATCCTCTAAGGAAGAAAGTTCTTCTTCAATTTTAGCCGAAATAGCAATGACCCTTGAATTTTCCTTTGCCGCTAAATTCTTCAATTCAATAAATCTAGGATTGCCATCTGCAGATGCAATTTCATCTTCACTCACATTTCCTACATATAGAACGGGTTTTGATGTAAGTAAAAATGTGTTTTTTATTATTTCTTTCTCATCGTCATTAAGCTCCATAGTTCTAACAGGATTTCCGGAAGTTAAATGCTCCTTCGCACGAGTTAAAGTATCTACTTCAATCTGCATTTTTTTATCTACACGAGCTGCTTTAATAGCCTTATCTAATTTTTTTTCAACAGCGTCTAAATCCGAAAAAATAAGTTCAAAATTAATAGTCTCAACATCACGTGCCGGATTTATATCCCCATCAACATGGACAATATCCGGATTTTCAAAACAACGAACAACATGAACAATAGCGTCAACCTCTCTTATATGAGACAGAAACTTATTTCCAAGTCCTTCACCTTTACTAGCTCCCTTTACAAGTCCTGCAATATCTACAAACTCTACTACAGCAGGAGTAACTTTTTCGGGATTATATATCTTTGCAAGTTCCGTAAGTCTTTCGTCCGGAACAGCGACAACACCTACATTCGGTTCAATAGTGCAAAAAGGATAATTTGCACATTCAGCCCCTGCTTTCGTAATAGCATTAAACAACGTACTCTTACCAACATTCGGTAACCCAACAATTCCTAATTTCATTATACTTGCCTCCTTAAATCAACACATGAGATTATACTATATTTATCTCAAACGGTCAAGTTGACAAAAAAAGAGCCGCCCAAACGGGCAGCCCCAAAAAATTAATTCAAAACATTTTCAGAAATCACCTTATCCGGAATTCCCAGATATCTAAGTGTTTCTAGTCCAACGGTCCCTGATCTCATAAGTTGTGGCAAGTTGCGTAGGATACAATCATACCCACATTCAAACATCGCACACCACTTCAAATACAACTCAGGCTCTACGCCTTCAAACCATCCAAAACTAAGTTGTATATCGATCCGCCTTGTAACATTTCTCCACCAAAAAGTTTCATCATAATGAAACTCATCAACCAATATGCGAATTATTTCCGGTAACTCGTACATCGGAGCAAGATTTAGTAAATCCTCCCAAAACCTACCTAGTGAAATAAAGCGAACTTTTTTATACTTCGCAACGTCTGCCATGTACTGAATCAGCTCAGTCAGAGCCTCTCCATCACGCTCGGTAAACTTAATCCTCTGGCATATCACGTCCACAAAGGTGGAATCCACTATTTCATAATCAAGAGCCGGAAATACTTCTATAACTTCTTTCCAGCCATACTTCTTAGCAAGTTCTTCCAACTGCTTAACCATAATACGACCTCCTTCAAAATCTCTTAGGATACTCATTATTCCATAGACCACTTGCTCATTATACATATAATGTAAGTGGTTGTCAATATAAGTATACATAAATTCTCTGATAAACATATTCTTTTTTCAAAAAACTGCAACTAAGCCTCAAAAACTGCATATTATTTAATGAGGGGATATGTATGACTAAAAATATTTCAAACCTTCAGGCAAACCATTTGATTAAAAATGGTGCAAAGGTAGTTGATATACGTGATGAAGAAGACTTTGGCGATAGTCATATCCCCGGAGCCATTAACATCGGTATAGATGACTTAAAAAAATTAAATTTAGATAAATATGACACTATAATTGTTGTTTGCTACAGTGGGGTTACAAGTATTGCAGCTACAGAATGTTTAATAGAACTGGGATATAGAAATGTATTTAATTTAAAAAGTGGATATGATAACTATAAGCGTTCAAATTAAAAGTATTTTAAAGAAATAAAGAGATTTTTAAAGTTTTTTGGGAATATTCATTAATTTTCATGAATAAATGGAATTGATGAATATTTTTATATGAATATAATAACAATTAGCAGTCGATACTAAAGAGTGCTAATTGTTATTAAAGCAATTTCTGTTATTGAATTTATTGTTCAATGGCATATTTGAAAGGAGCGAAATATATATGAAAATTAAACCTTTAGGAGAAATGGTAGTTTTGAAAATGGCAGAAGCCGAAGAAACTACGAAAAGCGGAATTATTTTAGCAGGAGCAGCAAAAGAAAAACCTCAAATGGCTGAAGTAATCGCTGTTGGACCTGGTGGAATGGTTGACGGCAAAGAAGTAAAAATGGAATTGAAAGTCGGCGAAAAGGTTATTGCAAGAAAATATGCAGGAACTGAAATAAAGCTAGACGGCGAAGAATACATAGTTTTAAGACAGTCCGATGTTCTCGGAATAATCGAATACTAATAAAGGAGGAGAAAAATTATGGCTAAAGATATAAATTATGGAGCAGATGCAAGACGTGGTATGGAAGCAGGTATAAACAAGCTTGCCGATACTGTTAAAGTAACCCTTGGGCCAAAAGGAAGGAATGTTGTTTTAGATAAAAAATTCGGTGCACCTTTAATCACAAACGATGGTGTTACTATTGCTAAAGAAATTGAACTCGAAGATCCATTTGAAAATATGGGTGCTCAACTTGTAAAAGAGGTTGCAACAAAAACAAACGATGTTGCAGGTGACGGTACTACTACTGCTACTTTACTTGCTCAAGCATTAGTTCGTGAAGGACTAAAAAATGTTGCAGCAGGTGCAAATCCTATGATTTTACGTCGTGGAATAAATAAAGCTATTGATGTAGCTGTTAGCGGAATTCACGAAATAAGCACAAAAGTTTCGGGAAAAGAAGACATCGCAAGAGTTGCTGCAATTTCTGCAAACGATGATGAAGTCGGTGCATTAATTGCAGATGCTATGGAAAAGGTATCTAATGACGGTGTTATCACTATTGAAGAATCAAAAACTATGGGTACAAACTTAAATGTAGTTGAAGGTATGCAATTCGACAGAGGTTATATCTCCGCTTACATGGTTACAGATACTGAAAAAATGGAAGCTATTATGGAAGATCCATATATCTTAATTACAGATAGAAAAATCAGTAACATCCAAGACGTTTTGCCTCTACTTGAACAAATTGTTCAACAGGGTAAAAAACTTGTTATTATCGCCGATGATGTTGAAGGCGAAGCTTTATCAACGCTCGTTGTAAACAAATTAAGAGGAACATTCCAATGTGTAGCTGTAAAAGCTCCAGGATTCGGCGATAGAAGAAAAGCAATGCTTGAAGATATCGCAATTTTAACAGGCGGTCAATTAATAAGTGAAGAACTTGGATTTGATATTAAAGAAACTCAAATCGCACAACTCGGTCGTGCTCGTCAAGTAAAAGTTCAAAAGGAAAACACAATTATAATCGACGGCATGGGCGACAGTGCAAAGATAAAAGCAAGAGTTAACCAAATAAAAGCTCAAATCGAAGATACAACTTCCGAGTTTGATAAAGAAAAACTTCAAGAAAGACTTGCTAAATTATCCGGCGGTGTTGCAGTTATTGAAGTTGGTGCCGCTACAGAAGTTGAAATGAAAGAAAAGAAATTAAGAATTGAAGATGCTTTGTCTGCTACTAAGGCTGCTGTTGAAGAAGGTATTGTAGCCGGTGGTGGTACAGCATATATAAATATTATTCCTAAGGTTGAAAAGTTATTAAGTGAAACAAGCGGAGATGAAAAAACAGGTGTCAACACTGTTCTTAAGGCTCTTGAAG
>CAZXFU010000033.1:1384-13611 GCA_964640345.1 uncultured Eubacteriales bacterium | reverse complement strand
CAGAGGAAAACGCAGTTTGTAGATATAAATACTATCAGGGCTACCTATACTACTTCTAAGCTAGATCCCTATCTCTACATCCCGGTTGTTATTCAGAATTGTGAAGCAGCGGATAATGTAGAGTCCAAAAAGTTCTTCAGAGTTTACATCGCTACCGGTTCCTCCGTCGAGAACCTTAGCTATACAGAATATAGGATTGTAGACAGTCTTCTTCTTTCCGATTCTGGCGATCAGGATGTAGAGGTATATAATGATCTCTATAACAGAAGTCTCTTCTATTTCAAATTTAATAATGATCCTCTCAGAGGTGGTGTGCTAGATATTACTAGTAACTCTAGCTTGCTAGGTTTAAGAATTGACTATGTAGAATCTAGCGGAGCTTCTGGGGATGTAGTAGATTCATTTGAAACATTCACTATAAAAGGAGTATATAATCCTGAAGACACGAGTAATACAGAGTACACCTTATATGGCATCAACCTGGAACCTATTACCGGAGGAGCTGATGAGGAAAGTATTGCTGAGATAAAGGTAAAAGCTCCTAAATATTATATTACAAACTTTAGCACTGGTACGAAAGAATCCTATGCTAAGACGATTGAGAATATTGTTATGCAAGTGCCCTACTATAAGGACAGTAGCAATGGGGAAGCTTCTTATAGAAAGATTACCCCTAGAAAGGTAAAAGTATTTGGTAGCACAGAAAAGTTGGAAGGGGGTCTCGAAAGAAAGGTAACAGGAGTTACGTTCTTAGATGATGATCTAGAGGATTTCTCTAATAAAACCAACGAGGCCGAAAGTCTATATAGTAATGTAGCTAGTACATTAGAACTCTATCTAGATGCTTTAAAATCCCCACAGGATGTTATTAAATTCTACGCACCTGAATATATCCCGTTTGCAATAAACGTTACCTGTACACTCAACAAAGAAGGAGACAGTATTCAGGACAACATCTCTAATGTAAGATCATTTATAAACGATCTCTGGGGGTCTCAATCTTCGTCTTTGGATTTTGATAGAAGTTTCTATCCTGCAGAACTTATATACAGCCTGAAATCGAACTTCGAAGATATAGTAGATGTTTCTATTGAAACTGAGGCTATTCAAAAGCTGAATTGGGATAATGCGGTTCGTATGAACCCACATAGTAATACAACAGAGGCTTCTTCAACAGTTATTCATACTTGTAGAATTCCTTTCACATTTAACGGGCTATTCCTGGGGAGAAAGAATACTCTTGGATTTAAGGATCACAGAGTAGGGGCTGAATATGTAATGAGAATTGACTTTATGTATAAATCTCCGGTGAATGGGCTGTCTACTTCTAATCTACATACTAGTATCTTTATTAAGGAAGATGAGGGAAGAAGAGATAACGATGCATTCTACCTGGTAAACGATACGAGTAGTAATTCCTCTATCTGGGAGGTAAGTAAGATCTCGGGAAGTACTGCGGGCACCAATGTCTCCTCAGACTATTCTATGCTCTCAGCCGATGAGACGAGTCAGCTTACTAAATCCTATCAGTTTAGATACAAGAAAGAAATCTACGGGGATGATGATTTTAGAAAGCTCGTAGATAATAGTAACTCCTCTTCTGTAAATACGTTAAAGTCTCACCTAATAGATCTTGGAACTGTGGATGACTATCTTGTTTACTTTGACTCTAATTATGAAGAGGGTTCTACTACTTGCGGTAGTGGTTGGCTGGAATTCACCTTCGATTCCCTATATTCAGTGCTCTCCACATTCGCTAACTATAATCAGGTGCTCAGTAACGGTCTTCAAAACTGTCCTTTGGCTCTGTTAAAATGTGGTACGAGTAGTAGCGGGGCGAATGATGTTTTTAAAACCTTTAAGAATCTCGCAGAGGAATACATAGATATATATGTGAGTCTTAGGCCTAATGATGAGAGTATTAAAATAGATTCGACAGATGAAAATTACAGCAACTCAGTTCTCTATATAGACTCCTATGATGCTGGAAGTTCCACAAACGAAGATAAGTTACCTAGAATGATATCTCTGAAATTTAAGTACGAGGGATAATTTAGAATGGAAATAAATAAAATTAAAGAATTAATTATTGAAAGTTATAACAGAAATAAAGGTCTTCCTAACGGTTCTTCAAAAGTGAACGGTGGAAATGCCAAAATTCTTTACGAACCTGTTTTCTCAAATATATCCCAAATACTTACTAATAGTTCCTTTCTCTTCTATGAATTTGAGGATAAAGAAGTAGAATACAATTATGATGAGGGGTACCCCGAGTTAGGAAAGTATACAAGAGACATCTCACCTCTCTTTTTAAAAAATGTAGTAGAGAGTGAAAGTAATAATGAACTGCTTAATATTATTGATGAGGAAGTTCCTCTCTATCATATACAACCTGAACATTCAGCACAGCTCGATGCAGAAGATTTAAGTGATACCAGAGACTGCGGCGTAAACAATGTTCATAGTGCTCTGCAGGATAGCTCCTTCTATCAGGTGTGGCTTAGGGATGTTTTTGGCTCTATTCAAAACCAACTTCTTCTAAACTCCTACAATAAGATGAGATGGCCTGTTGTTGGAGAAAATCAATACATAATGGCCGATCTTTTTCCCTCTTTAGCGATGAGCGCTTTCAGACAGGAAGGAACAGAGGATACATCTACTTTAATAGAATTCAGGGAAACCGCTGCCGAAAATATAGAAGATAACAATTTCTATGAAACAATCGATGGAGTAGAATCTTCACTTCATACGAAAGTAGGTTGTGTAGATTATTTAAATGAAATTGTAGAGAAAAAGCTTTCTTCTGTTTATGATATTCTCGATTATCACCCAGGCAGAAGAGATGTAATAACTGCGTGGGGGGAATCTTTACACGAAAGTGCTCAGGTGACTTCGGAAGACCTGGAAAAGCAGCTTATAATTTACAAACTACAGGATGTTAAATATGAGCTTCTAAAAAGAAAATATGCTGGAACGAAGACTCTATATAACTTAACTTTAAATGCACTTGATAGGCAAGGTTCTTTTATTTCAGCGGTTCCACTTAGTAGTGCTAAGAAAACCAGTGCATCGGATCTATATTTCGTAGATAAGAGACTTATAAGAATTCTCAATATACCGGGTGTTACTGTAGATAGTGAGGATACTTCTTATTATCCTCTTAACTACTTAGCAGGTAGAGATAATTCTCCCTCAATAAACGATATTGCTTCTCTTTACTATAGTTCTGGTATGGGTTATAATGCGGAGAACTTCTACACCGAAAAATATTCTCAGCTGGGGGATACTAGTGTTCTGACGGTGGGAACTGTTGGAGATCTAAGAAAGAATGTTAAGTACCTAAACTGGAATTGCTTGTTAGGTATGAGTAAAGGACAAACTGCAAGTTCTGTTTACAGTAAGCTAGATACTTACATTATAGATACGGAGTATACAGGAGAGCAGTTCTCTAAATTAGATTCCAAAGATCCCGTAGACGGTGAAGGGGAACCCTTAATTAAGAACTCGGAAACCGGGGCAGCTAAATGGTCCTTTCTGGATTATGCTGAAGATTCGGTTAATATTTCAAACAATACCTCTGTTAAAGATATAATTGATCTCAGTGCAAATAGAATTCTATATAACTCTAATGTCTTACAGCAGGAGGAAGGTGAGAGCTATCCCTATGTTACTTATAGAATAGCAAGTGGGAACTCTATCAGTCTAATGGACACTTCCTGGATGGAATATATTCAAACATCCATCGAGGAGAAGTCGAGAGTGCAGGAAGATATAGAATACGGAGCTCAGCTTAACAAATATCAGGAGCTCTCGGCTAAAAGACTTGGAAGATATTCATTTTTTGCTATCTCCTATGATACGAACGGAGAAGTTAAAGAAGCGGAGATCGTTTGGCAGAGTTTACGGCCTTACAGCGAGGAGGTTTCTTTCGCGTATCTATGGTATTGCACGGTAGAATATGAAGTAGACACCTTTACAATACAAAATTTTGATAAAAAAATAATTTCCAGAATAGTTCTTAAAATTGATACGGAAGATGACTCCTATTCAGATGTTGAGGAGTATCAGGAGCTTAAAACTTTTAGTAAGGGAATTCTCCCCTTTACATACTTTGGAGTTAGCGACGATACTCTTCTAAGTAAATTATACAATGGTAAGGACTGGGATCTTTTAACAGAAGCGGGTTATAGCAAGGCCTACTATGTTTTCTCGGATGAGGACCTCTTACAGATTACAATACCTGAAGGTAATATATCTTTTACAGAATTTACTTCTCTACTAAACCAGTATGAAAAACATATAAGCAGTTCGCCCAGTGCAAATACTAAAACAGTATTTTATGTAGCAAAGAAGGGGGAGGATGAGTACGCATGGTCTTCTCCTATTAGAGTATTTAATCTTGAATCTTTAAAGTTTGAAGCCGGGGATGTATTCTATCCTGATTGGTATGATGAATGTTATTTCCTTAATCCATACCTTAACTTCACTAAGAATTCTGCAAGTCCTCTTAGAAATAAAAGAGTATACTCCACTCAACAAGCTCATGAAAACTACGGCTTGGATGAGGTAGTTAAGACAGTATCTAATAATATTTATCTTTCTAATCTCGTAAGATTTAGAGGAAAAGATTTCCTTTGCTGTGATAATGGGGAGGAAATAAGCAAGTGGGTAGATCTCCTAGTTAACAATAATCCTATTATATTGACGAATTTTAGGGGTTTTTATCTTGACAGGGTTGAACCAGTAGAAAAAGCAGACGAGGGGAAATGTGCTTTAACTATTTATGGAGATCCTAGAACCCTTAATATCTACGATGAAGCTCTTTCGAATGATCTTACTATGAGAATTACCCACAGGGGAGAGGTTTATTCCGATACTTCTACTGGTATTAAGTGCCTCTCCTTCGAATCTAAGTTAGATTCCTCTATAACAAATAGCGAAGGGTATCAGTTCGAGTACTTAAAACTAGTTCCCGGAGGAGTATCCTCTAATTCTGAGGAAGCTTATGAGAAGTGGTGGTGGAATCTGGAAAAGAATGGAATATTTATTGCAATGAATATTGCTCTAATTCCTGAAAATCCAAAAGACGGCATATATAGCGATCCGGTTCTATTGAAAAGAAAAGGAGAGTTCTGCCTTTCTTTGGAGTATACCGAGGATACCGAGGCTAAACTAGTCTTTGAATATGGGGAAGAGAGAATAGAGTCTGATTACTTTACCCTTTCTAACAACAACATTAGGCTCGGAGCAGGAACTACTCCGGATAAAAAACTTTTAATTGTTGTAGATGGTAAGACAAAGATCGGTGATAAAGAGATTTCTTCTATCAATACCTCGAGCAGTGAAGAGCCTATTTACCTTGGCATCAATGTTACTGAGGATTCTTATAGTAACTGCTTCTTAGGCAAGCTGTACGATTTAAGACTTTATAATAGAGGGTTTGCAGAGAAGAATGCAATCCTGTTAACAGGTGGATCCTTCAGAGAACTTTACTCCTATTCACCGGATCTCTATATTTTAGGATACAATAACTACGTGGATTTAGGTATCTTTAAGGAGGTTTCAAGTAGAATTGGAGTTGATGGAGATACAGCTCTCATAGATGAGGTAACTGCTCTGCGTGCTTTTAATAGAAGTGTATGGGATTCTATTATGATTGATAGATGCCCTATTACAGCGGACGAGCTTGATACAAACAGACCTTTCTACAGAAAGGATGTATCGGATTCTCAAGAGGATACAGATGTATACGGATGGGTAAATGGAGATAAAACACTTAAAGATTGTGTAGAAATCGATCTTGAAAGTTTTGAATCTCTTAATAATGCTTCTCTCAGAAATTCTACCGGCGAAAAGATGAATGTTAAATATAACGGGGGGAGTATTGAAGTAGATGAAAGCGATCATACTACTGCTGTAACTACTATGATTTATCCTGTAGTTTACAACAAAGACTCCATGATAGATAGTAACTCTATTCTGTTTGAAAAGTATGCGGATGGTACTATGAAAACCGTCAAGGTTGAGGAATCATCTGAGCCAGCGGGTCTTCTTCTGCCTCAGGCGTTCACTTCTACGGATGGAAACATTAAATATGAAGCTGACTTTAGTTTAAACTTCACCATTAATCCCACTTCTAATTTTACAAATTACTATTCTAAGGGATCCAACATCTCTCTACAGTATAACAATCTTTTGCAAGAACCAGTTATTGTAAGAAATAATAATAGTGATTCTAGTTCAGCAGCAAATCACGTGCTTATTCCTCTTACAGTTCCTAGGCAGCAAGATCTTAGTATAGAAAATGTAGGATATTTTGATAGACTAAATCTATCTAACGTCGAGCTGAATAACAGTCTCAATACTCTTCTTAAAGCAACCTCTTACTACAATGAGTTAAGAATCCCAGTAGCGATGGATGTAACAACTGATAGTAAGGATACTAGAGGTTCAGTATATGCAAGTAAATGGGATGCTATTAGAACTCTTAAGGAAGGTACATACTACATAACCTGTAAGTATCCTTTCCAGATCCTACCGTTTGCGGATAATCTATATGATACAGCAAATAAGGCAAAGTATAATTACCTCTATGCTACAGTTAGATTTAAAGTGGAGGTATCTGGTACCCCTATCGTCTATGAAAATGGAAAGAATGGCGCTGAAGACATAACAGCTTCTTATAAGGAAAAGTATAATAGAGAGAATATTATATCTACTCTCAAGTCTACTGCGGCTTTGTTTGACCCTCTGGATAACCGTACATTCCCACACAGAAGGATTAATATTGATCTCTACGTACAGGATTGTTCGAATACGAGTGTAGCCGGAAGGATGCAAGCAAACTCTGATGGTTCCGCTTCAGAGAGCTACTCCTTCTATTGGAAACTTCTAGGTACTAACCATCCTGATGATTACAAGGCTTCTGAGGATTGGATACTCCTAACAAAGCAAACATTAGAGAATTCTCTCGTTATTACGACTGAAATACCAGCGTTCTTCTCTAAGAATATGACTTCCCCATTCTTCATTGCAAAGTCCGAAAAGACAGCTAATAGTACAAGAGTGAACTCCGCTTCAGCAGATGATGATTTGATTGATCCTATTAGAATTAATCCTATATACAATTCAGTTAAGCTAACATCATACGTAAAAGCGAGCGGGGTAGCGACAGCTGGTACCTCTTATTATGTAAAGAATGGTAGCTCCTACTATCTAGCCGATCCTCAGCCTGAAGTACTTACTGATGTAAGTGCTAACTACTATACTAAAATTGAGAGTCTAGATAACTTGCAGGTACAATCTGAAAATGATCTTGATAACCTGGTGCTCGTAGCAGGTAGGGCATATAAGGTGTTATGGGATTATACGGGCTATGTAAGTGAATTCTCTTTCACGGACAAACTCTACAGTCAAACAGCCGAAGCAATAGCTAGCCTCTCCGGGGACACACCTAAGTATGAAATGGTGGATTCTGAGAAGACGAATTATGCAAGACTCTCTAGCTTATTAGACCTTGAAAACATTTCCGACTACTCCTATAATGAAAATGGCACAGGATACAATATCTACGATACCCAACTCTCCGGAAAGACAAACGGATATCACGTATCCTCAGGAGAGTATATTGAGTGCTATAGATATGTAAAGGAAACAGACGAAACTCTGGATTCTAACTTTATTAGGGGATGGCTCACCAGTCCTAGGGCTATTGTAATTGGAGATAACAGTTATGTATGTAATGCTAATGCAATGTTATCTTCGTATACTCTGAAAATAGCTAGCTCTGAAAGTGATGTACCATCGGCGGAGGATATCCCGATTGGTGTTATCTATAGAGTAGAAGGTACGGAGAAATATTATACGGCTGAAGGCTCAGTGACAGTAAAAACTGTTTCAAGCTTAACTGAAAGTATTTGGGATACCTTAGAAATTGGAAGCTACTATAAAAATAGTAACTCTGATTCTATCTATCGAATGGGAGTTCAGCTGGAAAATGTAATCTTTAAGGACGGGGATATTTATAAGGTTTGGAACTACTATGGCCTTGCAACGGTCTCTGTGGATACGTCTACCTATAAAGGAACAAATTATTGCCCAGCAGAAACAGATGCAGGAAAGATTTATCCTTCTACAACAGATGGAATTTATTACAGATATGTAGACTCTGACGCTCCTCACTTTACTGAGATTTCTGCGGTTGCCGATAGTAGTGAATACAGTAGTGCTCCGTTCTATTTTGGTAACCCATATTCAAGATCTAGCGAAGGCAATTACCTTCTGAAAATAAGGGATGCTTCCTCTTCTTACAGTAGAGCTAATATTACCAACTCCTGGTACTTCCCATATACACCTACGGAAGTTCCAGAAAATCAATTCCTCTCGGCAGGCTTACTTACATCTTCCACGCCGTTAGAAGTAAAAGTGAGTGATTATGGGGACATCTCCCAGATCGCTTTAGACGAAAAAGATATTCTATCTAAACAGCATGATAGTATATGGACTTCTATTAAGACCGCAATATCGTCCTTAATTAATGGAAATGATACTGGCTCACAGAATATGGCTAGTGGTATATTTACTGCTCTATCCTCTATAGAACCCAACTATTACTACGGGGCATCCGCAATGGCCCAGAACGCTACGTACGTAAGAACGTTTAGTGACGATCTTATCAGCTATCTTGCTTCTGATAGAACATATCCTAGTAAGAACGAGAATATTCTAGTTACTAGAAGAGGCCTCTATTCTAACAACTTGATTAAGAATCAAGACCTGGATAATGCTTCTTACTGGACATGGGGTAATGCTTCTAACCTTCTTGGGGAAGGAAACACTTCGAGTTATAACCTCTATTCTAAGGAGTACGTGAGTGATAGTGATTGGGATGAGGGACTAGGAAAGGATGTCTGTGAGGTAACATACAAGAGCTTCGGAGATGGTGGGGAAAATAACTCGTCTAATCCTCTAACGGTTAAATATGCAAACGGGGCTACATCTATCGGGGCGGTTTACGAAGTAGCTCTAAACATTAAAGTCTCTAGTCAAACTTATGATAACGGAGTATGGAATTCTACTTCTCCGAAATTCTATGCCTGGGTGGAAACCTCTGCAGAGGAAACCGACTCTACGCTTACCTTAACAGATGTCACGAATAATGTTGAGTACAGGGATTACTACCCCGAGACAGGTACTAATCTTATAGTTGTTAAGAAGAGTTCCCTGGAAGCAAAGGGATACTTAGGAACAGATGTTAGTGGTGAAAGCTTAACTCTTAAGCAGTGGGAAAATAAGGGGGAGCTGGTTCTTGGAAGTACACAGACGGTCTCCTCTTCTGAAAGGAACTCTCTATTAAAAGAACTTTATGTAGATTCTCAAGCTAACGATGTCACTGTATACACAACATTCCTCTCGAACGGGACTAGAGTAGGAAGTCCTTTAAGACTGTATGTAACATCCTTATCTCAGCAGAATGAAAGTGTTTCAGGTTTAGCGGCTTTTGATGATCAGTGGTATACTATCTCCGCAGAACCTTCAAGTATAGTTACCGCGGATTCCATTGCTTTTGAATTTGTATGTAAGAAACCTGTTAAATTTAGATTGACAAAAGTGGTTGTTAGAAAGAGTGATTCTAAAACACATGCTCTAGGTTTGGCGGACGGCCTTTATACAAAGAAAACATCCTCTAATAATGCTTCTGTTATCGTTTCTTCACATCACTGCATAGCTTACAGAAATAAAACTACAAAGGAAATGATTCCTGTACAGTTTAATGCAACTGTGAGTAAGAGAGCTAGTAGTTCTAGCTACACTTCCGCTTCTATAAATTATGCTCTGAGCGGTCTTACGAATATTGAGGATTTTAGAACAAATTACAGTCTGGGGTATGAAGCTTCTAATCAAAGGGTTGAAAAGCTTATGGATCCCTGGAAGAGAAGATTCTACTACAGTAGGAGTATTAGCTCTGATATACAGGAAGTATACTTCAAGGCTGAAACGGGTGAGATCTATGAGGAGTACTATAATACTAACACCGGTGAGGGCTATCAATTTGAAAGAAAAATAACTCCGGCAGAAGGCACATACTATTACTTCTTAAACGGCTCTAACGAAGAAAAATTTATTAAGAACAACGCTGCCGGGGAAGATGAGTATATCATAACCGCGGCAGAAAACGGAAATTACTACGTCTACAGGGACGGAGAATTTAGCTCTGAATCGGTTCCTTTTATTGAAAAAACCTACTTCCATAAGTATGAAGTGAAGAAGGGAAGCACAGGGGTAAAAGAGGAATCGGAAAATAAACTTTCTGTAAAAGATCTGTACCTTCCTATAGAAGACAGTGTGGCTATGTACGATACAGGAAGTGCTTCTCGCGGCGTAATTTCTATTAGAAACTTGAAGTTGAATACATCTAGTAGCTCTGTTTTGAACAAGTATAGTACAAATCTGATAGTCACTGAAGACAGCAGTAGTACTTCTAAAAACAAAGTTATAAAAGCAGGTCCTATTACGGTATCTAATATTAAAGTTTCCGCTCTAGCTAATTGCTTCGATTATGAAAAGTACAGATCTAACGAGGAAAATATTCTAGCTGTTACAAATATTCAGCTTCTGGGCGAGCGAGATAGTAACGACCGTAACAGAATTCTATTCGAAATAGAGTATCCTCCTGTTATCCTTAAAGAAGGAAAACAGCACCTCTCATGTAATATTCTTCTTCACAAAAAAGCGTCTGCGGCGACGGAGACGGAAGAAACCTCTTAATTTAGAGAGTCTGTGAAGAAATATTTACTCTTGCTCTAGAATCCGCCCCCGAAAATTGACTAATTTAATTAGGAGAAAAAATAGATGGCAGATACATCATCATGGATGACTAGCTTCTACTGGCAGCAGGATCTGCGTTCATATTATATGAACGGTCTCCTGAATGCTAGTTTAAAGGCTGGGGTGTATAACGCGAATATTGCGGCTTTTGTAACAAAGGATACAGACACCTCTACCGGCTCTAACATCCACCGGGGCTTAAATCTTTTCATTAAGAAGGGAACTACCTTTATATTCTCTAACAGCTATAAAAGTAACAGTGAAGGTAGAATAGAAAGAGACTTAGATGACACGGGTACCTATCTTATAAAGAGTTTTGCCACCAAGGATACGGTTGTAAACCTAATAAATATTGGGGAGGATAATGTCGAAGGAAATCCTAAGAATAGAGTATTCGGTGTAGGTGAAAAAAGAGAGGAAGCTGAGTGCTACGTAGTAGCATATATAAAGTATAATAGTGAAAGTTCCTCCAATCAAGAGGAGCCGTCCTTCGCATGCTTTGTTAAGAATCCTGGGTTCGACAATACCTCCTTAGAAACAGCTTGCATGAGATACTTCTCGGGGGATGGTTCAACAGGTTCTGATAATAATGCGAGTGTTTATCTGCCGGATGGACAGACCGCCTTGGAGGATAAGGATAAATATATAGGATATCTTATTTTAGGTGCTATAACCCCTGCGGGTGAATGGAAATCCTATCTCGGAGCTAGCACCATGGCTTGGAAGGATGATAGCTCCGCGAGTTCTTGGGCTTCTCAGCATACCTTTATAGGTAGGGGTCTTCCGGATTATAGATACTCTCTTGCATCTGATACTAACGGGATGTCACCCGATCTACTTATCAATGTATCTGAGTCAGGTAAGAGCGGGGAAGCTGGAAAGTCTGTATATGACTCCGTTATTTTAGATCTCAGAGACTCTGTATTAGATGGCAAGGTACTTAGTAATACAGCAAATATAGAGGATAACTATAAGTGGGGTGGTAGAACTGGAGTAGGTGGGAATGCTTTAACCACAAAAATAAAAAAGTATACGAACTCTGAATTAAGTGCGAATACAGAGGGGAAATATGTTATCTGCGATCTGATCTACTTAAGTTCTAAATTAAAATATTCCAATTTAGAGGACACTCTTAACACGATCTTAGAAGATTCAGAGTCCTGTTCTTTAAAGGATTTTTCGTGGATTAGTAAATATTCATCGCTTGATGCTTTTAGGGTGGATACTTCTACTATCGTAAGTAACTTCTATTCAAGCAGCGCTACTACAAGGACTTCTTATTCTGGTACTACTATTTTTGATGGAGGAATTGTTCCCCTCGATATCAGCGGAGTTAATCAATCAAGGCTTCTCAATATTGTTAAAAACAAAAATATTTTGGGACCAGTAATCAATAAGAT
>CAZXFU010000033.1:0-1284 GCA_964640345.1 uncultured Eubacteriales bacterium | reverse complement strand
CCTACACTGGAGTAAAGAATGAGTAGTAGAGTAGAAGGTCAGATTTGGATAGATAAAAACAGTCCATACCGCCTAAAGTATCATATAAATGAGAAAGACTATGTTGTGGAGACTTCTTCTTCCTACAGTCTAGATTCGAGCGTTATCAGTTCATCCGAGACCGCAGTCGGGGATACATTATTCCCCGCAGGTCTTCTGGTAAAGCTTGATAGTAATAATGGTATTGAAAAGGCTTCTTTCCCCGATGATTTAGAATCAGTGCTGGGCGTGGTAACTCAGGATGTTAAAAAACTTAGTAATACAACAGCTACTGAAGTCGTTGTGGGAAGAAGTGGGTATCTTACTATAGATGAGCCCTGGAATGTGTTTGTGGAATTTGCGGGGACAGATGTTAACTCCTTTACAAAGAAGTTACCTATTTCTGACTCAGTCAAAAGTAATTATGGGCTTCCAATTTACTGGTACATCGGTAAATCCGAGAGTGTAAGCGGGGGGATGATCTATACTTATACTTCCTCTGAGGGGAGTGAAGGAAAGCTTACATTCAACACGCCCAGTGGCTTTGCCTGGAAAGAGGGAATGGATCCTTCGTTAAATGTTTCCTATGATAATCTTCCTCAAATAGGTACTCTGGTAGGCATAGAAAATGAAAAGATGTACATTCATCTTAACTTCTCTAAGTTCGACTCCACTATCGAATGGACATGGCCCGGGGTTCACCATTCTGATGGAGATTGTGGGGAAATAGGCCCTACATTAACAGAGGATGAAACAAAACAAACATCTGAAAAAATTATAATTCGTCACGGTCTCTTTGCTAATTCTTCTTCAAACTATCATAAGGTTAGGAGTTTCTGTGATATAGTAGCTCTTGACAAACATGAGCCTGACAATGATAATGAATATCTAGTTCAGGCTCCTGTAAAGAATAAAACTACGGGGGATGATAGGTATACAGAGATTACAATCTCCTCTCCCGAAACACTTTACTACAGAATTTCCGGTAGAATTAATTATAAGTTCGATAAAGGTGGCAAGTAATGGCTCTTTTAAAATATACTGGTGATATAGATTTATCTAGAAATGGCATTCTTGATATTTTAAAGATACAGGGTCCTGATTTCTATGAAGGATTATCAAATAATCTAGAGATTACTACCAAAGATGAGACGGGGGAGAAGTCGGGTTCTTTAATCCTCAGAAGTGGTAGTAGTAATAGTAATACTACTGTAGGAAATGTATATCTGTTTGCAGGAAGCTATACGGATCTCAGTAAAATTAAGG
>CAZXFU010000032.1:0-14232 GCA_964640345.1 uncultured Eubacteriales bacterium | reverse complement strand
AAAAATATTACAAAATGGGAGTTTTTTACAGTCCCTTTTGTAATATTTTTGTAATAGGAACTTCCTCTAAAAAAGCAAGTGAAACGGGCAACAAGAAAAGTCTAAACTAATTTTTCAAAGAATTCTCTTAAGCCTTCAACATCATTAGGATTAGCTAAAGAAGCATTTTGATGTGCCTTAACTTTTGCGTCATCGCATCCAAATAATAACCTAAAATCTTCTGCAAAAATTTCTTGAGGTCTATTAGCCGGAAGAGAAGAGTTATTATTATAAATTTTTGTATCTGTAATTCCTCTTAACTCTTTATATTCTTTCCATAAACTCTTATTCATAAGCTGAAAATCTACATTGTGGCCGAATTCATGTGTCGCAAGATATGCAATCATATTATCAGATAAGGCTGAATACCTGCCAAAAACAACAGCTGTATTATTGGTAAAATTTAATGCCGAATAAGAAGAATAATCTTTTAACTTGTTTTGGATAATATAAACTTTATAATCTCCAACCTTATCAACAAATCTGCTATCAATTTCATTTAAGTAATTTTTATACTTAACTGCATCAACCTTTTGTAAAGTATTCTTTCCATCCGTCAAACTCTCATCAATTTCAAATTTCAAACCGTACCAAACTTGAGATAAATAAACTCTCCCATTTTTATAAGACTTTGTTCTGCTATCATCATCACTTAAAACTGTTACAACTGCATAAGCATCGATGTCAAATAAGAAAAATATAAAAATAAAACTTGCAAAGAACTTTTTCATAATAAAAACCTCCTAAATGCCAATTATCATTGACCTTTAAGAGGTTAATCGATAATTTGGCAACTCGACCAGCATAGTTTAAAACTTTAGCTTCGTAGCTTTGCGTCCTCAGTTTTCACTAAGTTTGCCTTTTTCAAATTCTGTATTCTTCTTTTCTTACACTAATATAATCGGTATATTTCCTATAAAATTAATGCTTTTTTAAAAAATGAGTCTTTAGACCTATAATTTATTTGATAGAAAATTCCTCTAAAAAAGGTAGATACCACCCATATTTTTATTTTACCACACATTCAAAAACTTTACAAGATTTCTCCACTAAGCATTCTGATATCTTCTACTCATCTATCTATTACTTATAGGCAATTACTACAATCCTCTCGTCCTTGTCAACATTTGTGCAAGTAGACAAAGTTATTATATTAGAAGCCTCTATACTTTCATCCAATTTGCAGACATCCCTCAAAAAGCTCTTTAATTCTTCTTTATCTTCAATGTTCTTCGTTTTATAAACATCCGAATACTTATTTACCTTAAATGCCGAAGCAATATTATAATGTATCTCTTCTGTTAAAGTATATATAATGATTTCTTTATGCTCACAAATATATGTAGAATTTAAAAACTTTCTCAATCCCGAGAACATTCGTCCATTTTGTAAATTATGACCATAAATAATAGAGTTTGTATCCGAAAAATCCGAAGAATTAGCATAGTCAAGAAAAATAGCTCCGGATTTGTTTTTTCTCCCTTTAACCGTATGTGAAACATAATAGGAATTGTCTTGTCCCTTAACCACGGGATAACTTATACCTGTTCCAGGGATATAAATCCAAGCAACAACATCTTTATTTACAGTTAAAAGTTCGGCAAAATTAACCGTTGGAGCGGAATCGTTATCTTTATTGATATTAGAATTATCATCCTGCGGTTGGCTGGTTCCAGCACTTTGCACAAAATATTGCTCAAGTTCATTATATTCTTCTTCGCCCTTTTTATATTCATTGATTTTATTATGTAATCCTGCTGCTCCGACGCAAAAAAACAGGGCAAAAACAATTAACAAAAGTACCTTCTTCATATGTTTCCTCCAAAAACTCAAAATAAAAGTGGTTGTAAAATCCTTGCAAGAATCTACAACCACATTTAATATCTACTGCTCTTCTTTTTTTCTTGAAAAAATTACCAACAATATCCCAGCTAATGCACCCACAGTAATTAAAGCATATATCACAATATCTATAATAGAATCACCGGTGTTTGGCATATCGTCCGGTATTTCTGTCGCTGCAGGCAACGGATTATCCGGTATTTCAGATGTGGCTGGATCAGGCGTTGGCTCAGAATCCGGATTTGGAGTCGGAGTCGGATCAGGTTTCGGGTCTGGATCAGGTTTCGGGTCCGGATCAGATTCCGGTTTTGGATCCGGATCAGAACTCTTTCCGCCAGTCTGCCACTTTGCAGAGAAAATCCAGTCAACCCTTGCCCAAGCCTCTTGATAATCATTATCAAGCTTCTCAGGAATGGTAAATTCAGCTTCTAATAAGCTATCCGAATTTTTCTTAATTTTACCTATTACTATACCGTCAGTAAACTTTTTGTTATTATCAGACACGCCTTCTCCGGTAAAATTACCACTTCCGTCAGCTGAACCGTCATAAATTAAAGCACCATCTAAAGTAAGTTTTAAATTTATATCCTTAATCCAATCGTCAGCTTTTTCAACTTCATCATCTTTTATCCAAGAGGTAGGAGAACCAGCTGTTATCAATGATTTTAATGTCAACTCATAGTTTTTTGACGATGTATTTGTTATTTTATATTTTCCTTTTATCGTATCTCCCGGTAGCAAGTCTTCTTTGTGTAAGAAGTACTTATCATCCACCTTAGTTACAGTTAAATCACGATAAGCCCCTTTTACTTCTCCGGTATACAGATCAAACACTTGTGCCTTTGCGACCGACACCGGTAGTATTAGCAACACCAAAAGAAATATCACTATATTCTTTAAAAAACGTTGCATTTTCTCTTCCCCCTATCTTTTATTGCCATTCAACTAATTTAAGCCCCAAGCTGTAAGTAATTCACTAATATCTCCTGCATCTGTCCAAGTAGTTGAAACAGCATCTTCATTAGCTTGAACTGCCTCCATTTTAGGTGTTAATTCATATCTTGCACCAATATATGTGTTAGGCAAATCTTCTGAAACATTAACTTTACTAAACAAAGGAGTTGTTACTTCTCCAGGCTCAACAACTACATTATAATAATAGTAGTCGCCAACTTTTGTCCAGTCAGTATCATTAAATGCCGGTGTAAAATAATTATCTTCATCAGCTACAGTATCATCTTCATATTCATAGTAAGCATATTCCAAAGCATTTAAGCTAGGGTTATATCTTACCAAACCGTCATAATTGTCCATTTTTGCTACATAGCATTGTGTATCGCCATCTTTTAAGCTTGTTACTGCTTTGTAGTATTCAGCTACTACATTATCATTTACGTCTTTAACTTCTATTGTTTCTGCATTTTCAGGCATAATGTAGTTTGGAACTGCAATTTTTGCTGTTTCTTCATCAGAAATTTCTTCGGTCCCCCAAAAAATTGTAGGTTCGCTTGCACCTTCTTCAGCCTTAAATAATTTCAATCTTTCTTCAATTTTTACTCTTACTACTGCATCAGCCGTTCCCTTATTTACAACTTTTACAACCTTGTCAACTTCAGCACTAGGTTCCAAATTTGTATTTTCTTCAGGATCATAATCTTCTGTAATTTTTACATCAAATCTAGCTAACTTCATCTTGTTAACAACTTCATCGCTATCTGTAAACCAAGCGAATGTTCCTGCCATAGCAATGGCACCTGCAACTAGAATTGTTCCTGCAAGTATAATTTTTTTACTCTTTAACATATAAAATCCTCCTATTATTTATTTTCAACTTACTCCTCCCTAGTACCATTACGACGTGATATCAAATACGAAATCAGCTCTACAATTAGGATTAACGCCACTATCCCGCCTATAACAAGCCAAAGTTTTCTTTGAACATATGCCATAAATGTTCCTAAATAAGGAATAATTAAGTTGACTCTACCAATAACTGCCGACGCAAAAACTGGATTCAGATCCGTCACATCATTTGCATCGCCTTTAGTTATAAAGCTTATTTGACCGACTTCATTATTAATTTTGTTTATTCTGTGTGTAACAACAACACTTCCATCTGTTGAAGTTGAGTATGTAATTATATCCCCTTCACATAATTCTTCAGGTTCAACCATTTTTACAAATACCATACTTCCCACAGGAATTGTAGGAGTCATACTCGGCGTAAGTACATCATAAAATCTATAGCCAAATATAGACTTTTCGTTGCTGTTGCACCTTGCGAATAAAACTGCCGACACCAAAATCGTTATTATCAAAATAACAAACATTATATTACTAACTATTGAAATACATTTACTTTTCAATGCTTTCCCCCACTAAATTTTATCTGCCAAATCTCTTAACATTTCCTTTATAAAGCTATCCGATACATTCCAATTTATTTCATGTGGATATTTACCGTCTATTATATGAGGATAATGATATTCCAATTTAACAGGCACTTCAAACGTCGCATTTTCATACATTACCTTTTCTTCATCCGAAAGATCATCTCCGACAGAAATAAGAATATGCACAAGCTCGGAAGTCGACTCTCCCGGTTGTAAAAGTTTTGAATAGTAATACCAACCATCTTCGCCTTTTACCCACTTATCAGTCGGATAATCTTCTAAACCGAGTAAGTTATTATAATTTGCTTCTGCAACTCTATTAGGATCTAATGCTATGCCTTCATTAGTACAAAACATCTCAGCACTTGCTCTAACAAGCAAAGGTGTTTCTCCCGTATTAGATACCACAACACTCTTTTCCTTACCGTCAAATTCCTCAATAATATTTGCATGAAGCTTTGACATTTCCATTCTATTGGAAACTTCGTCATAAGAAGTGTAAAAAGCATATGTCCCAGCTACAATAGTTCCAACTGCGATGACTAAAGTTGCAACAATGCTAAAAATTTTTAATGGCTTTTTCATGCTTTTTCACACCTCCTAAAGTTTTATATTGTCAAATTTATTGGTAATTGCATCATTGCCATGCCAATTATCGTCAGGTTTATATTTTAGATACACAGTAATCCATCTTTCGTATGTACCGTCGTTAAATATAAACTTGCCGGCTTCTGTATCAGTATCTCTATTCTTGTTTTTATCCTTAGTATCGTCTGCAGTCACTTCTAGCAATTCATAGTTAGAATTTACTATAGGCAAAATCTCATAAACCTTATCAAATTCGTATCCTTTAAAATTATTGTACTTAACTTTTTCAATTTCCGAATCTGTTTTTACAACCGCAGAATCAAACTTAAGATTTATATCAGCAGTTTTTACCAATGCTTCAGGTTTTTCATTCCCACCTAATATTATCTGCCTAATATTTACCTCAGGTGCTATAACTCTATATTCAGCATCAGCAGTTGAACCTGTAGGAACTCGTGAGCCATCGGACAATACTACTCTTGCGATAGAATAAATTGTGTTATCATAATCTAAATAATCCTTGTAGTTGCCATTTTCCACTAAAAACCTAGGCGTTTTATACGTTAAATACTCTCGTATCGCATCTTTATCTGCTTTAGACCCCTTACCGTTAACTCCTAAGTCCTCATTAATTTCTACTACAACTCCTTCACTAAAAGTTTCAAATATGCTCTTTATTTCACTATCCTGCCACTCATGTAAAAGAGTTAATTTAGACAAATCCAAGTCATCTAACTTATTATAATATCCAGATGCGTCTTTTGCCTGTATTCCAACAGACTTTATACCTTCTTTATCAAACAAAAGATTTAACTCGTCGTCATACATAACCAAATCTTCCAAGTCAAGTCCAGATGTGTTAGTTACACTCAAATCAAAATATATGCTTTGATTTGGAAGTGCAAAACTATCATCCGTATCAACTTCTCTTGAAACATCTTCGTCATAAACATATGCTTTTTTCTCAGAAATTATCTCGTCTGCGGTCTTAAAGTTAAAACTCATTGTGCAATTCGCAGATCCTTCAGCACGTTCCATATAGAAAATGTCTATTTTGTGATATGGCTTTTCCAAGAACTCATCTCTATCAAACTTAACACCAGTCTTTGAATCTTGTGAATATAGATTCCAGTTAGAAACGACCTTTAATTTCTTATTACTATTACCGGTACACTTTTTATCTGTACAAACGTATGGTGCTTTGTTCCCGTCGTAACTTAAGCCGCCATATTTAATTTCACCGCTCCTAAAATTAATCTCTCCAGACATTTCTCCATGGCAACCACCAACATCAAGTGCTAATTTTCCGTCAATATATACCCATAAATCATCATCCCCGGAAAATTTAAATATCGCATCTTCATTATCAATCTGCCCATTTTTATCCAAAGTAAAATTGCCACTTAAATGAACACCAAAGTGATTATATTTTTCCTCTTTAGCTGTTTGATTATCTATACCAGAGTTTATATCAAGCTTTGTATCTGTCCTTATTTGGAAAGGCCAAAAAACAGGATTGTTATACGGCCAATCTGTAATATCACGAGCTCTTTCACAAATCTGTTGATATACCCAGCTTCCTTTAGAACTTTTCTTAAGATCTTTTTTATAATAAGAATTTGTATCATGATACAAAATCAAACTTCTCTTATCTTCTTGCTTTTCATTCAAATGTACATGGTCTGTTGAACTTGTAAATTTGTATCCTTCATTTTTGGTTTTCATGAATGGGAATCTTACTGACTCAACATCCCTTTTTAATAAATATTCATATTCTGAACCTTTTCTAAAAAGCCCCGGATCATTAAATATGAAATCAGGAGTGCCATATTCACTTAATTCACTACCTGCCTTACCAGCAAATCCTTGGCTTAATACATTTTTCCCACCTATGTGATAGTGATAATTGTAATAGTTTCTAACATTACTTGTATGATATTCATCATCATGCGTTGATTTTGAAGCTTCCACTTTATCTTGAAGTATAAACATCAAAGTTCCGCTGCCATCTAATTTTTCATTGTTTTTAGGTGCTCTTCCCAATGCTGCTTCATTATATGCATCATAATCATAACTAAAGAAGTCTGCATTCAAATATGCAACATCATCAGAGCTTACTTCGGATTCATCATGATACTTATCTACTTCATCATCTAATCCAAGTAATGATATGTCATCTATTAATGCATCGGCAGGGTACGTCCTTGAGAGGCAAGCGATTTCTGAAATATAAAATTCATATTTATCATCAGTTTTTTTAGCAATAGTACTATCCACCACTTCGTTATCGAATACATATACAACTACAACTTCTTCATCATTATAGTCTGCATATATTGAACCTTCAAGTTCGTAAATATCATATTCTTCAGAATATAAATCATAATACTGAACAACTTTACCTTCAAATTCATCCTCTATTTCTGAAATTATTTTTATATTTTTAAAATCTTCTACGTTTGAAACTTCAATACCGTCTGTGACCTCTAACTTTACTTCAAAATTCACATTTTCTTCTTCATTTTCATCTGTATTGTCATCAATAGGTTCTCGGCCACCTGCTCTACTAGCTGCTCCTCTTGATGTTTTATCTTTGATTACCCTTCTAGAGATATTTCCGTCTCTTGAAAGCAATGAAACTGCTTCACTCGAATTTTCAATTAACTCTTCTTTTTCTTCGGTCTCTTTCTTCGCTTCTTCCTCTTGTTTTACCTCTTCTTCGGTTTCCTTCTTTACTTCTTCCTCTTGTTTTACCTTTTCTTCGGCTTCTTTCTTTACTTCTTCTTGTTTTACCTCTTCTTCGGTTTCTTTCTTTACTTCTTCTTGTTTTACCTCTTCTTCGGCTTCTTTCTTTACTTCTTCTTTTACCTCTTCTTCGGCTTCCTTCTCTACTTCTTCCTCTTGTTTTGCCTCTTCTTCGGCTTCCTTCTCTACTTTTTCCTCTTGTTTTGCCTCTTCTTCGGCTTCCTTCTCTACTTCTTCCTCTTGTTTTGCCTCTTCTTCGGCTTCCTTCTTTACTTCTTCCTCTTGTTTTGTATCATCTTTTTTCTCGGATTTACTATCTTTCTCATATCTCTTAGTTGTATCATTGTCCTTATCTCTAACAACTACCGCAAGAGAACCATATGTATATTCACCCATTCCATCATTAGCAATAACAGTGTTAAGCCCAGAGTTAAAAAACACACTCCACGCCAAAATAAATGAAATTATTCTTTTAAAATTCTCTTTCATACAATTCACCTCATAAAGTTTATATATTGAAATTTTAACAATATACCCATTATCGATTACAATTCTAACATTAAAATTTATAAATGTCAATATAGCAACCGAATCTGGTAAGTTGTTATGTGAAATTGGAAAGCATCCAAAACCATTTATTTCATCAGATTTTTACAAATAACTTATTCAAATTCTTATAATAATGTTACACTCCTCTAAATTAATGTACAGTTTTCCAAAAAATAATCTTTTTAAAACAAAAAAGACTACAAAAACTATCCTGAACTCAAAAATTTTTATAGTCTTTTTTCTGCTTCATCCCACCAATGTATTAAAAAACTTACGCTTCATCCTTTATGTAATTTAGTTTTCCGCCTTTTACCTCTATTACTGTCTCTGAAACCACATTATTATTATCATACTCATATTTTCTAAATGTGACAACTCCATCCCCATTTCCCTTGTCTTCCCATTTCTTCTCATAAACATATCTTACACCATTCTCAATTTTTTCCTCAGTTCCTATCCAATAAGGATATTCGCTAAATAAGTCTAACAACGTATTTGATGCCTCAACATCCATATTGCTAAGGACCTTTTCTACATTTTGACTAATTTCTGCATTACCACGAACAGTAGTTAAATATGCCTTTGCATATTCTTCTTCTTGACTAACCAACTCAGCACTATCAGAATCAGTATAATGCAATGCTCTTTCAGCAATAAGATCAGGAAACATATTATAAACAGAATCGGTATAACGTGCTCCATCCTCTGCTTGTTTGTAATCTATTAATATATACTCGCCAAGATCATTTCTATTAAATGTAAGCTTTGTAGGAATTGCTCCTGAACCGGATACTTTTGTAAAAATACCATTTTCAAATCCATATTCGCCGTATGACACAAGTGCGTAAACATAACTTTCTATAATTTTATTAGTATCTTCATCTACTTTATCTTTGCTACCGAGAATAATATGCCCCTCAGCGGAACATTCCCCTTCAGAATACTTTCCGGCTGAACTAGAAAAAATTGCTTGCGAAACCGCGGTTTCCATATCTGTAGCCACCGTCTCAGAGCTTTTGCTACCGACCTCAGTCTGTAATTCCTCATTATTTTTATTATCTGAGCAACCAATCAATGTTCCGGCAATAAAAACGCCTAAAACTATAACCCCAAAAGCAAAAATTCCTTTATTTTTTTTATTCAAATCCAGAATATTTAAAAAACGTTTCTTCATCTCCCTTTTATTCTCACTAAAATTCATAGATAAAACAGGTGCCTTAAAATACTTCATTCGATATCCTCCCCTTCTATTCTCCTAATTTTACAGAAAAATTCGTTAATTTATTATTTTCCATAGACTTCAATATTGTCCTCGAATATTCTTTCCTAAATTCCATTCCCTCATTTTCTACTACAGCATCGTCACACGAAAACTCCAAATCCCGATTTGCTTGTTGAACCATAATATAAACAAACGGATTAAACCAATGAACACCATTCGCAACAATCATTAAAAGTTTATACCATAAATCACGTTTTTTGTAATGCGTAAGCTCATGCTTTAGTATTACATTTAATTCATTTTCAGTGTAATCAATCGTAGGTAAAATTATAACCGGTGATATAAACCCGATAAGCATCGGACTCGAAATTTTATCACACAAAATAATACGTGGCTTTTTCTTTACTTTAAGTTCATTCATAGCAGTTTCAACAAGCTTAATCTCAGTTGCTTTTCCATTTTTCTTAATTCTAGCTATAAAAAACCAATAATTTATAAAATTATACATTATAAAAAGGACAGCACCACCAAGCCAAACATATGTTACCAAACTCATAATACTTATAATTGGAACATAAGTAACAGCGGTTGGCAAACTATTTCCTTTTTCTATATACTCACTCTCTTCCATAACTGCTACTTTAAAATTCTCAGCCTCGGGTTTTAATACAATAGCACTCTTTTCAGGCTCAATTATAGTAATTGGTGTTTTAGGCAAAGAAAAATTAAACGGTATAACCAAGCGAATCGCAATAAAAAGCCAAATATAATATCTCCACTTTGCTGAATATCTTTTTGAAATTATAGGTGTTAATAGCAATATAAGAATGATGACTATTGACATTGAAATTGTAATCTCCAAGATTGTAGCAAACATCAATCAGCCTCCTCTATAAATTTCTTAAGCTCATCCAAATCCTCTTTTGTAACCCCATTACCTGAATATAACGATGCAACTAGGCTTGTAAGAGAATTATGATGTAATTTCTTCAAAAAATTCTTGCTTTCTGTCTCTAAATAATCTTCTCTCTCTACTTTTGCAGTATAAATGTTAAATCTTCCGTCTTTTGAGCATTCTAAAAAGCCTCTTTCGCATAATCTGCCAAGCAAATTGAGTAGCGTTGGTTTTGCCCAGCTTTTATTAAGTCTTTCCATAATATATTCAGACGTAACACTCTTATTGGCATCCCATATAGCCATCATTATTTCTAGTTCTGCATCAGGTATCTTGCATAAAGTTTTCATTATTTTCCTCCTAATCTGCCATACTTAAATTTTCAAAGACATCAGTTGCATACTTTCCGTCAAGCTCAGGCAATTCAAAGAAATTATCAACCGCAAACCATCCCTTTGTTCCGTCGTCTGCTTCAATATAGCAAAATTGCTTATTATCTGTAATAGTTATCTTTACCTTTTGAGGTGCCATCATTATAGGTTGGCTGCTGTCTGTTAATTTCTCATGAACAGGCAAGGACTCCTTTAGCACAAGCTCATACCCCTCTTGCGGTTGAATTGGATAATATAAGTCTTGAGCTAGCTTGATAATCTTACCATTTTTATCAAATCCCCACTTTGCAGGGGCCCACCAAGTTTGCAAAATATCCAGTCTTAATAATCCGGAAATTTCACCTTTTCCGTTAAAATCCTTAACATCTAAATCAGATGGGACACTACCTAAATACTCAAGTCCATTATTTTTATAGGTGTAAAAATGGCCTTGCGGGTCACTACTAGGTCCATCAACTCTTAAAACAATTTCTTTTTGACCGTCCGTATCTAAAGTGTCAACAACCATGAAATAATCATCATACGGATTGTCACCATATATTCTATCTTCTATCTCATTTTTATAGCTAACACCATTAATTTTAAAATCGTCAAGCCCGTAATAAACAGTTTCATTATTTCCGTCTCCGTCCAAATCCACGCTAGTTTCTTTTCCAACTTCATATCTAGTTGCAACTGCAGGCTTATTATTAGCAGGTTCATCATTTATTTTTTTATTACTGCTCTCACGAGATACAGCCACAAACACTCCGACTCCAACCACTAAAATCAAAAAACATATAAGAGCAATAATTCCCTTACTCTTTCCTGAATTGTTCAAAATATTAGAAAATCTCTTTTTCATGCCCTCTTTGTTCTCACTAAAATTCATAGACATTTTAGGCGGTTTAATAAAATTTTTCATAAAAATCATCCCTTCATTCAACATTTGTCTAACCAACTACATTTTACAATTGTCTAATTTAAAAGTCAATACAAATTTCAGAATTACCAAAATTAACCTTTGGCAAAAAAATACTTACTGGAACATTTAATAAAAAGGAGCTTTTTTACGGCTCCTTTTTATTAAATGTTCCAGTAAGTATTTGGCTTATTCGCCTAAAATTTTTTCAATATCATCCCAAGACTTTATCTTGAAAATCTCATCACTGATCCTATCTAGTTTTTCTAAAGAAGTTTCATCTATTAGTTTCTCCCATCTATCATTCGGAAACTCATTTAATTTTTTAGAAAGGATACGCTTTATGCAATCGCTCTTTCCCTCTTTTACCCCATCATCATATAATTCCTTAGCAATTTCAGCCAAATGTCCCATTTTTCTTTCCTCCTCCGGTAAATTTATTTGCATATTGGCTATTATCAACCTCTACATAAAAAAGTAACACAACAAAAGCAGGATTTTTATACAAAATTCCACTCCATACCCATCTTTAATTCGATACTCGCTCATATCTCTTCCGCCATACGCTACATTTATTTTACACTCTATTTTTACATTTGTAAATACAAAGAGTTAATGTTTTTAACTTTGTGGCACAAAAAAAGTACTTAAAAGTAAAAATTCCACTTTCAAGTACTTTTCCAATATATTAGCGTGGTTGCCTATCACTGTTTCCAAAATCCTCCATAGGTGGTCTATTATCAAATTCCCCCCTCGGCATTTGTGGTCCATTTTTGTTTACAAAAGAGAAAACAATTGTTGAAATTGCAATACCTGCTAAAACACCTAATATTACAGAAATTATATTTCCTTTTTTCATAACAATTAAAATTACAGCCCCAGCAATTGATACAGCTAACAACATTCCCATAGCAATTACTAAAAATACATTTACACCATCATTTCTTTTTATATTTCTATCATTTCCAAACGGTTTAACACTTCCTGTCAAAACATTAGCATCCAACTTTGCCCCAAGTGTATATGAAGTAATATCAGTATATAACCCGTTTACTTTAGTGCCTTCAACCGTTCCGCCTTCATACGCAGTATATGTTTTGCCTTCAAGACCCGGCATACTAAATGTTATAACAGTATATTCTCTGTCCGTTTCAAAAGCCATCACAGGCTTATTATCCTCATCTACTAAAGAAATTAGCGTTCCGGCAGTTATTTTACTGTTAAACTGAAATGTAACTGAATTCTGCTTTGAATCCTCCTTTATTTCATCATACATATTTCCGATTGCCACCAACTTACCGCCATTTATATATATACCTAAATCAGAATCTAAGCCACTATCTTGAGAGGTAGGACTAGCAAATGTGTAAATCTCACCACCATTTACATATATATATCCATTAGAGTCAATTCCATCTCCTTCGGTTCCTTTATTATTAACTAAGATCTTACCGCCATTTATCGTTATAACGCTTTCATTATCCTGTGCCGCATTCATTCCGTCTTCCATTGAGTTAATAACATAATTTCCGCTATTTATAGTTATATCTCTTTTCGATTCAATCCCCTCTCTTTGAGATTCAATTGTTAAATTTCCCTCGCCTTCAAAAGTAAGAGATATATCAGAACTTACCGCTCCATCATATTTATACCTTTCAAAATACTCTCCTTCATCATTATAAGCTTTTTCTATGCTATATAAAATTTTATCCTGATCCGTCCAGCCCTCAACACTTTGCTTGATTAGTCCGCCGGATACATAGTTATTACTGTCCTTTGCTGTCTTTATTATTACATTACATGTTGATGAATCTGTATTTACATTATAAACAAAAATAGCAGGTGCATTTTTACACGTTATGTTCACACCATTTAGCAAAATAACAATTTCGCCATTAACATTATTAGTATTGACAGCAATTTGTCCATCTGACAAGCTACCAGAAAACTCATAAGTTCCTGCATTTTTTATATTTACTATATTGCCAACAGTTACATTAGCTTCCTTAGCTTCGCTACTAGTACCGCCATTATCCATTTCGTGTGTTAAATAAATGTCATCATTTGAGTTCTCTGATATTGTTTCCCCATTTACCATCACTTTACTGTCACTAACTAAAACCTTTGTTGTAGTAACTGCAAAACAAGTATTTACCATAAAACACACTGCAAATACCACTGCCAAGCTTATTACACCCTTAATTTTTTTCATAAAAATCCCTCCTAGCTTCATAATACCTTATAAAACTAATACTTATGTGTGCTAATTCTGAATATTATATGAACATCTATTATTTATTAATTTCACGCAAAACGCGACATGGATTCCCAACTGCGACTACATTTTCCGGAATATCCTTATTAACAACACTACCGGCTCCAATAACAGAATTATCTCCTATTGTAACACCCGGAAGAACGACAACATTTCCGCCAATCCATACATTGTTTCCAATTTTAATAGGCTTTGCAAACTCAAGACCTTCATTCCTGGTTTTATAATCAAGAGGATGACCGGCAGTGTAAAAACCGCAATTAGGTGCAATAAACACATTATCGCCAATGCTAACTTTGGCACAATCAAGTATAATAAGATTATGATTTGAGTAAAAATCTTCTCCGATTTCAATGTTATAACCATAATCACACATAAAAGGCTGTTCAAT
>CAZXFU010000031.1:0-14778 GCA_964640345.1 uncultured Eubacteriales bacterium | reverse complement strand
TGCTAATATTACTTTGCTTCAGGATATGATTAGCAAGGTAGACGATATATTAAGAAAGATAATTGAGAATGAAAATATTAATAAAGAGAAGATTAATTTTTCTAAAAATGAGTTGGAAGTTAAGATGAAGACTGCTAAGACTGGGAAGATTGCGATAAAGCAGTATGGTGGTTTTTTAAATTATTCAGATGCAGTATTTTTTGATAAGAAAATAAAGTAAGAGAGTTTTAAATAAAAAATGCGGGATGAAGTGATGCGAACCTCAAATAGAAGCCATCGCTTCATCCCACCTTTTTTATTTAAAACTTTTTGAAAGTTCATTAAAAGCATTTTTTTCAATAATTTTTCTACCGTGTTCCATTAAAATTCCTTCTATCGATACCGAGTCTTTTACGACTTCGCCGAATTCGGATATTATAAGATGTACTGCTTTAGAAGGTCTTGCGATTATGAAGAATGTGTTTTTGTATTCGTATAAGGACGCTGGTAAATCTTTCGGAACATTTCCTGAAGAAAGTAAATTACATATTTGCTCAAAATCGTCAAATTTATATATATAATTTTGAGTTTTTGGCATTTGTTTTTTTCGTACTTTTAGTTCTGGAATCGGTAATTTTCTCCTTTGAGGAACCGACGGGAGTGCATTGCCGTTGTCTTGAAGCTTTGTTACTGTTACTATGAATTGACCATCATTTACTGATGCTGCGGCTTCAATGAATAGTTGACAATTTGTTGTTTTAAAACCGTGTTCATTTTCGGCTTGTTTCATCATATCCCAAAACAGTGTTTGAGCTTCTGGGGTATTATATCTTAATGCTTGAAAGTCTAAGTTTCTTTCTTGTAATTCAGTTGTGGAAAGAGTTACTTTTATTTTATTGTCGTTTATTTTTTCTATCTTCATTAATATCACCTTCCTTATTTTAAAGATAGTTCTTTGACTTTTATTATACACGTATAATATGATTTTGAAAAGAATAAAATTACGGAATATTTAGAAATTTATTGTAATAGTATGTAGGGTGGAGGATATATGCGATGATATATATTATTCGGAAAAGATATATTGTGTTAATACTTGCTGTAATTTTAGGTATAATGGCTATTATGATAATTAAAGAGTATATTCCGGTTATTGCGACTCCTATTACCAATAGAATTGTTATTATTGATGCGGGCCATGGAGGGGGAGACCCTGGTGCTATTGGAGTTACAGGCAGTTTGGAGAAAGATATTAATTTGAGTATTGCACTAAAACTTCAGCAATTTATTGAGAAGAATGGCGGAATGGTAATTATGACTCGGGTTGATGATGAGATGCTTGGTAATACAAAAAAAGAAGATATGAAGATTAGAAAGAAGTTGCGTGAAGAAAATAGCGGAGATATTTTTGTGTCAATTCATTTAAATAGCTTTCCAAAGTCAAATTGTAATGGAGCTCAGACGTTTTACGCGGATAATGAGGAGTCAAAGGTCCTGGCTGAGAAGATTCAAAAGAATATGGTTAAGTTTTTGGATGAGGATAATGCAAGGATCGCAAAGAAATTGACGGATGTGTATTTGTTAAAAAAGGTAAATATTCCGTCTGTTATTGTGGAATGTGGTTTTTTGAGTAATAGTAAGGAGGAAAAATTATTAGCAGATGAACAATATCAGAGTAAGGTTGCTTTTGCTGTTTATTCCGGAATTTTGGAGTTTTTTAATGAAGAGTGTGTGGAACAGAAAGAGGAATTTCCTATTATATAAAAAACGAGACATATATTTAGCAGATGCGAAATTCACATCATTAAATATATGTCTCGTTTTCTTACTTCTCCTTTCTGAACTTTATCCATTTTGCCAGCACTTTAGTGCCGACAATAAGTATGACTTCTATCCAAAGCCATACCTTTGGGATTAAGCCCAGAATGGCACCTATTGGAATAAGTGCCATTGTTAGGTATAGCAACGGCACCATTAGGTACAAGCCAACTTCGACGCAGGCTCCTACTATATTGGCAACAGCCAACAGGAAATCTACAACAACCTTTTTCAGAAACTTCATATTTACTTACCTCCATCAATAGAATAGTTGGGATTTAACCTACCCAGGAATTCCTAGGTATTCCACACACCTAATTATGTTAACATTGTACCATAATAAAGGGATTTTTTCAAGTGTAGGGGAAGGCATAAAAAAGGTGGACTTCGTCCACTCTATGTCGCTTCGCGACAAAATATTAATGTATCTTTTTTGGTAATAGAAATTCCCTTTTATTGCTCGTTTCACTCGCTTTTTTAGAGGAATTTCCTATTACATAAAAAAAGAGACCTTTTTAAAGTCTCTTTTAAATTAGTCAAATTAATTTTTTGGTTGAACTATAATTTTCAACGCTGTCTTTTCCTCACCATTAATTTGAATGTCAGTAAATGCCGGTATACAAATAAGATCTACTCCGGCAGGTGCCACGAAGCCTCTGGCAATAGCTACAGCTTTTACAGCTTGGTTTATAGCTCCAGCTCCTACCGCTTGAAGTTCTGCTGAACCCTTTTCTCTAACAACTCCTGCGAGTGCTCCTGCGATAGAATTAGGACTAGACTTCGACGATACTTTTAAAATATCCATAATATTACCTCCTTAAATTTTTCATTTGTACTTCGTAGATAATTGTATAATATTTTTTTATATTCTTCAAGTAAAATTGTACTTTTTTTTTCGACATATTCTGCTTCTATAAGGCAGCCGCAATACAGTCAATAAGCAGACTGTAAGCTTTGATTATCTATTGATGCGTGTGATTGAAACGGTTTTGTTAGTGGAGTCATCTACATTAATTAATACGCTGTTAAATATACATTCGCCATTTGCTACAGGGCGTTTTTCAGGAATTTCTGTTAGGAAGCTTGTTATTACTGTTGATTTGTCAGCACCTATTATTGAGTATTTAGGACCGGTCATTCCTACGTCTGTTATATATGCAGTGCCTTTTGGAAGTATTTCACTGTCTGAAGTTTGGACGTGTGTGTGTGTTCCGAATACAAGGTTTACTTTTCCGTCAAGTAAAAATCCCATTGCTTTTTTTTCGGATGTGGCTTCAGCGTGGAAGTCTAATATTGTGATGTCAGCTTTTTGCGAGAGGGAATTTACCGCATTTCTTACAGCGATATACGGATTATTTACAGGGTCCATATATATTCTACCCAAGGCGTTTATTACTAATATTCGTTTATTGTTAAAATTGAATATTCTGTATCCTGAACCGGGAGTGCCTTCTAAGTAATTTATTGGTCTGATTATTCTGGTATCGTCTATTACTTTTAATATTTCTTTTTTACGCCATGTATGGTTTCCAAGTGTTACTGCATTGACTCCGGCGTCAAATAGTTCTGTGGCGGCTTTTTGGTTCATTCCAAGGCCACCGCTGCTGTTTTCCCCGTTTGCTATTATAAAGTCAATATCGTATTCTTTTTTTATGGAAGGCAAATTGTCTTTTAGATATGTTCTTCCCGGTGAACCGATGATGTCGCCTATTGCTAATATTTTCATAGTTGGTCTCCTTTTTGATTTTATATTTAATATCTGTTAATTTCGCTTTTTTATTTGCCGATAATTAATAGGAATTACAGAGTAATATAATATCCTATTATTATTGCTCATTTTGATACCTCAATTTAACCATTATAGTATATACTGTTTTTTGTATTGAGTCAATTGAGGAAAAAATATATAAAGGAGAGTCGGAAAATGGAAAAGATTGAATTTTTAACTCAGGAAGAAAAAGATGCGTTAAGTTTTAATGATTTGGCCACATACATGGAGTTACTTAATATGTTAAAGACTCAGATAGAAAGTATAGAGCAATAATAGGAGGTCTAATATGCAAGAAGTTAGTGAAAAATTGGGGGAAGATAAGACTAAACAAATGGATGATTTGTTTGGTTTTAATTCGATTTTGAATAATGAACTTAGTAAAGATAGCTGTAGCGATGAAATGAGAAAAATGATTTCCGATAAAATGATTGGAATTAAAAAGGCTATTGATAGGATTCAAGATGTTACAGAGGCAAAACATTTTTCCCCGGATACAAAAGCTAAGTTAATTAGTGAAGTGTTGGAAAGTGTTAATTTAGAGGCACTAAAGGGCGAAATTTCGGGTACTAAGAGTGTTTTGCAGAGTAAAATGAAAAGTATAGCTCGAAATACAAAAGATAGGATTATTAACTCGATTAATGCTTTAGAGAGTAGTATACAGGATAATATTCGTTTTGTTAAAGAGGAGAAAGCCAGAGCTATAAAGGAAAGTGAAGAGTTGAATAAAGAGGCTGAAGAGCTTGTTTATATTCCTAGAAGGGGAAGAAGTGATCAAGATAAATTAAAAGATGAAAAAAATCCTGAAAATGAACATGAAAATGTTGCTAATGATAAAGAGGTCGCTTTAGCTTTGTGTAAAGAAAAAGGGTTCTTTTCGACTTTTAGAAAAATTTGGGGAGACAGAGAAACCGTAGGGAATAAAAAGATAGGCTTTTTTGGTGTATTAAAGGAGACGTGCATTGAGTATTATTATAATAGAGATGATGCTAAGGCTAATAAGATGGATGCTGTTACTTTAGGGAACCTAAGAATTGATTTGGATAATAAGATAGGAAAATGTGAAGAAAGAATTCGTGCGTTGAATAAGCAGTTAAAAGATGTAAAAAAAGAATGTGGTAAAGTCGGAAAAGACTGTTTAGGAAAGTGCAAGAGTAGACTTGACAGTGCCGTTCAACCTTTTACTATGAAAGATAGATATGAAGAGCTGGGAAGAAAGGTTGAAGAGTTTTCTAAAACTCTTGATAGAATAACAGAAAGAGATAGGTAAAAATGAGGCGTTTTGGGCAGCCTCATTTTTATATTTCTACCGGATAAGATACAGGAAGTGAAAGAAAGTAAACATTGCCGCCTGCATGTATTCCTTGGAGGTAGATTTTTGTTGGTAAGCTTTCTTTTAGATTTAGTCCAGTATAAACGGTGTATTGAATTTTTGTTGATGAGTTTGCCGGAATAGCTATGCTTTTTTCGTAATATTTCGGCATAAATCCGGTGTATACGAAAATTCCGTTTTTTTCTATAAAGACATCACTGTCAAGTTTATTTGTAAGTTCCAATTCAAATATTGTTTTTGATGTGTATAGATGAGTATTTTCTATTTTACATGAGATTGCATCGTTTTCGTAAGATTTACTTGTTGTTTTAGAGCCTATATATGCGAAAAAGGAAAATTTATAGTTTCCGTCATCTGATAGGTAGATTGTGAATGTGTCGGTTTTAGATGGTTTTGTTTCTTCTAAGATTGTTTCCTCAGATGTCGAGTAGGGTGCAAAGCCTACTTTTACTATGAATACGTCATCTTTTTCTTTGTTTAGTTTTTGGTACGTTGAAAAGCTTGGCGAGTATAATTCGTTACCTAAATATGTTTGCATATTTGCTTCAAATTCTTCTTCGGTTTTGAATATATTTTCTTTCATATCATCTGTTAGCATACTATATAGCTTGCTAAATTCTTTTTCGTTCATTAGTTCAAATATTTCTGTTAGGCATCTTCGAACAGTTGAAGAGTCGTTATTTTTAGAAATAGATGTTATTTTTTCATACATAGTGTCTAAAGTGTTTGTTATAAGACCATCGGCACTTGTTTTAGCGACCTTTATTTTTTGTATTGCTTCCATCGAAACAAATACTATAGGAAAAGTCACAATTAGTATTATTAACAAAATCAGTTTTGGTATTTCTTTATTTTTTTTATACATAAGAAAAACCTCCTGATGATGTGCCGTGAAATTTTATTGTCGGAGTTGTGGTTACACCAGGTTCAAGTAATACACCTATGTAAATTGAAGAATTGTTTTCTAAGGTTATCTCTATTCTGAAGTTTAGTTGATTAAATGTTGGGTCGTAGAAGTAAGATTCTTCTAATTCGTACGAGGTTATCTTTTGACTGTCAATTTGTCTTAGAGTATAAACCAAATCGGAGAAATCATTAAAATCGCTTATACCCCAATTTTCGCTCAAATTTGCAGTATTGCGTTTAAAATACTCTTGAAGATTAGCTTCGGATAGTGATGATGTTTCAGAATAAAGTTTAGGTAAGTCTTCTGTTAAGATATTTGTTATTTTTAATTTTGCAATATAATAATATTTAAATTCCGAGAAAAATTTTTCAAGTTTGTAAAAATTTTTTATTGAATTGGTTTCTGAGCTAAATTTTATCGGTGGATTTTTTATGAAGTTCGAATTTATATTAATCATTGCGTTTATTAATTCTTGGCGTTCAGATGTGTTTTTAAAACCAAAATTACCATAAGAGGAAAATGATGAATCATTTAACGAGTCTACGGTTACTGTTTTTACTTTTTGTGAAAATGTCGGAAGAACAGTAACAATCCCATATACAAAGATTACAACACAGAGACCGACAATTATGTAATATATTTTTTTCACTGTAACCCCTCCGTTTCGTTATATATGTATGCCGCAGTGCAGTCATCTAAAAGACTTTCGAGGGTTGCGGTAGTTTTTTTATAGTTGTTTGATTCGGGATTATAGTAATATACATATATTTTATTATCTGTGGTAAAGGCAGATGCTACAATAAATATACCGCCATCGATATTAGAAAATCTACTGCTTGATGTTTGGAATATTATTGGAGTAGCATTTTCAAGTGAGTCTATTATTGATGTTACTGTTTTTGTATATGTTCCGTTCAGGTAGCCGTTTAAGTCTTCTTTAGAGATTTCTATCCATTCGGAATTGTTTAATATTTTTGTTTCTAACGTAGCTTCGGATGTCGAGGCTACGTTAGAAGGTTTTGAAATTGAATATATCGTTATACCAAAGATTGAGATAATTATTACAAGAATAATTATTACAAAAATCACAATTTTTTTCATTTGTAATCACTCCTCTAAGCACCATATATGTATGTGGTCGGATTTATCGGAGAACCGGAAGGGTTTCTTACTTCAAAATGAAGGTGTGGACCTGTACTATTCCCTGAGTTACCACTTTGCATTATCGGTTGTCCTGCTGTAACCCGTTCCCCGTTTTGAACGTAAAAAGTTCCGTTTCCGTGTGCGTATATTGATGTATAACCGTCATCATCAAGTATTTTCACATAGTTCCCATATCCGGTATTACCCTTTACAACGTATGCAGTACCGGAAGCAGAAGCCACTACCTGTGAGCCTGTCGGAACGGAGTAGTCTATACCTGTATGGTTTTTATGCGTTAATCCGTATTTAGCTATTGTCGTGGCTGAATATTGTGCCTGATAGCCGAGTCCAGAATTGACTGAAGTGCTGCCTTGAAGAGGAAAGACTTTGTTTGTCATGATTCCGGAAGGGTCTAAGACGTATTGCGGTGTTTGAAGGTTTCCGCTACTATCGTATTCAGACATTTTTAATCCTGTTGCTCTTTCAAATATTGCAAAGAAAGAACTTTGATTTTGGGCAGCTGTTTTTTTGACAGAGGTAAGTTTTGATTTTTCAACGTTGTATTTATTAAATAATTGACGTTGGATATCTGTAACTTCGACTGTTGGCGACATAGAGTATACATACGAATCAGAAGTATCTGCGTATACTTTTGGATTTAGTTCGTAGGTTGCGTACCAATTACTTAGTCTTGTTACTCCCGCGAATTTTCCGCCAGGCAAATTAAACTCTGCTGTTTCAATTTGGCTTAGAGAAGCGGAAATTGATGCTACAGCTATTTCATATGTCAATGATGAATTTGCAAGTCTTGATAAAGCTATATAATATTCAACATTTGTGAATGTTAAAAATTGTGCAAAGAATTCGGCATTAAACATTTCCGCATTAACATAGCCTTTAAATTTCAATTCATCCACATATCTTTCAGCGGCAGAGTAGTATTTTTGGTATGAATACATATATGTCATAAGCTCTAGCATAGATAACCTTTTTACAAGTTCGGTATATTGTTCTGTTATTTCTTTATTTACGATGTATTTACCTCCCAATACATTTTTTACCGTAGAAACATCGTATGTGGCATCATTTTTTCTTGTTGATGTTTCGCTAAAGAGTTCTCTCAGTGAACGGCTTGGTAGGGAAGAAGGGTTGTCTTTTGAATTAATGTCGTCTTTGTTTTCAACGTAGATATTGAACTTTTTATCAAGAATTTCATTTAATTCATTAAACCAGTCTTCGGAAATATAGCCGGCAAATCTTTTCTTTAAAGTATCCAGGTTATTTAGTACATCTTCAAATAATGCTTGGTGTTTGCCATTTGGGTCGGTTGAATAAGTAATTTCTTCTCCGTTAACTATTTTTGTGATTTGTGGGGAAGATGAAGGATCCTTTAAATTTGAAACACTGTAGTTTGATTTTAATGATTCAAAAGCCATTCCGAAGCTTGTTAAGTCACCTTCTTTTATTTGTATTAAGTATTTTTTTTCTATTAGTTTTCCGTATTTGCTATTATAGTCATTTACATCGTCTAGCGTGTAGTTACAGTGGTTATTTACGTATTCTTCAGTAACTTGTTGGATTGTATTCATATTTACGAAGCCCGTCCAACCGAATACGTTACGAACCCAGTCGGGTTGATTTATATGGATAGTTAAATCCGTGTATTCTTGCATAGAATAAAGTGTTGAAGCTTCTTTTACCGCATTATAATCTTCTTCTGACATGTCACTTGCACTTGTGCCATATAAAGTTTCATTGTTACGGCTAAATATGTTCGTAATCCAAGAAAATGCTTGCATAAGGGAGAGAATTGGGGCAAGTATAAGCATAAATATCATTATAGGTATCATGCAACCGGCTGTGCAACAACAAAAACCTATTGTTTTTTTCGCTTTTTTTCCTATTTTTGTGTTCCCGATTACTTTATCTGCAGCACCAACTACTTGACCTGCTTTTGGGATCTTTGATGCGACTTTAACAGCTAAATCTCCGACATTTTCCTGAAGCTTTTGTGTGTCTAAGTTTTGAATTGCTTCTTTTGTCTCGTTAATTTTATTTTTCGTATCAGACACTTTGTTTGCAGCGTTTAGGACTTTATTTCCGACAGGACTTTTTCCTAAGGCATCTTTAGCTTTATTTTTTACTTTGTTTGAAAGCTGATTATCTTTTTTGGGTAACGGTTTTTTCCCAAATTTATCTTTATATTTATCAGCCTTTTTATCTTTTTCTTTATCGTTATCCGGTTTCGTTGATTTTGAAGGGGTAGGGGAGTGGTCGTTTTTCTCATTATCTTTTTGAGGAGGATGAATAGGAGAAGGGGAGTCGTTTTTTTCTTGCTTAGATTCAGGTTCAGGCTGTTCATCAGTATGTGGTTCATCGTTTTGCGGCTGAGGGGTGGACGGCTGTGGGGTATGAATAGGAGTATTTTGTGGGGAGTGTTGAGGAACATTAGGGGCGGTTGTTGGTTGATTAGAAATATTGGAGGTTTCGGGAGCCGGAGAAGGAGAATGGGATTTTACATCCGAAGCAGGTTGAGACGATTTTTGTTCTTTACCTTTTGCAGGTTCAGCTTCTTTTCTTACGTTTCGCTCCGTTTGATTGTTATCTGTAGCTGATCCTGATTTAGAAGTTTTTAGTTCATCATCGTCGTCTTCGATATTTACATCTACTGTTATTTTTTGTTTTTTACCGTCAGATAAATCAACGTGTTTTGCATTTGATGAGGTGGTGTTTTGCGTAGTTACTTTTGCTAATTCCGGATTTGTGTTATTGCTTACGTTAAAAGAAGGCTTTTCTTCTTCAGCAAAAAAATTTACAGGTATTCTTAAAAGAGAAAGAGCATGCTCTTTCTCTTTTGGTAGTGTATTTTGTGCCAGATATAATTTCTTCATAGACTTTCTCACCTCAATCTGAGTAGATAACTATTTTTTACACCAAATTCCTTTATAGTTGTATAAATCTATCGAAGTATCGGAGTATCCGAATATTTCATTAATTACATCGGTAGATGTTTCTATTGTTTCAGTTTCTGTAGATGTAGACGCTTTAATCGATAGGGAAGTATCCGATACCTTTCTTAGGTAGATAATAACCGGTTTGTTTTTCCATGAGTCTAAGAACGCAGTTAGGTCGTCACATACTCCGTAAGAGAAAGCATCAGGCAATGTGGTATCGATGTTATATGAGTTTTGTTTTGTAGTGCTTCCTGCAATAAAGGCAGAAGTAAAAGTGCTTTTTATATCACCTGGGGCATCTTCTGGAACAGATAAAGGGCTTGACGCGTATAGCTCAAACATGGTTGAAAGTTCGGTAGATACTTGAGACTCGATGTTTGAGAAGCCTACGCTTGCACTTTCAATTCTTTCGGCGTCACCACTTTCTATTGCACTTATGAGTGCATTTTTAGCACTTTCACGTTGTGTCTGCATATCTGGATGTGCTTCAAAAATTCCGGAAATAACATACTCTTTTGCTTTTTTTAATGTGCTGCTGTTTACAGTAACACTTGATGAAAAATTACTATTTCCAATTTGAGACATAACTTTGTCAGATATATCCATTGTATAGTTTTCTCCGTTTAAGGATACGTTTAATTTGCCATCCTTTATAAAATAGTCTCCTTTAGAAGAGTCTTTTACTACAGCTTCAAACGCAGTTTCAGTAAATGTTGGGGTACTCAAATTAAGTGTAGACATTATCTTATCTGCAGTGAATTGATGTTTTAATTCGGAATCTTCGAATTTATTTACGTCTCTTTCGTAACGCTTTAAATCTTTATGTGCATCATTTGCAATTTTCTTTTTCTCGTTATGTACGCTACTAGCAGTTTCATAATTCGTATTTGTTGTTTGACATTTCGCCTCAGCTTCTTTGAGATCCGCATTAGCTTTTTCGAGACCCGCATTAGCTTTTTCGAGACCCGCATTAGCTTTTTCGAGACCCGCATTAGCTTCTTGGCGATTCTTTACTGCTGTATCATATTTCGCATTAGCTTCTTGGTGATTCTTTTCTGCTGTATCATATTTTTCATTAGCTTCTTGGCGATTCTTTTCTGCTGTATTATATTTCTTTTGTGCTGCATCTAATTCTTTACGAGCTTCGGTAATTTTCTCCGGTGGAGTTGAAGGATTAAGTGATAATGTGCTAAAATTAGCTTGGGCATCGTTTAGCTCATCGAAAGCTATAATGCAATTACCTTCAGCATCGCTTAGTTCCTTGTCAGCATAAGTTAAAGCCTTCTCAGTCGAACTTCTATAATCGCCAGCAACTTCAAGTTTTTCGTTATATGTGTCTAGATTTTTACTAGCTGTATCCAGAGCAGTTTTAGCGTTCTCTTTAGCAGTTTTAGCGTCCTCTTTAGCAGTTTTAGCGTCCTCTTTAGCAGTTTTAGCGTTCTCTTTAGCAGTTTGGGCTTTATTTAAAGCTTTATTTGCTTCTTCTTCCTCTTCATCACACATTTCTGCAAATTTAGATTGACTGTCAGCCTTACTTCTTAGAGCAACGTATGCTGGGTTGTTTCTTAAAATTGCACGCATATTATCTTTTGCGGATTTTCCTTTTAATGTTGGATCAAGTGAACGTGTTTCTCCATCAGCAAGTGTTGGATCACCTAATTCACTAATCTTAAGGGGAACACCGTTAAATATTGCATATGTACCGTCTTTTCCAATAAATTTTTGGCCACTTTTCCCTAAGTCTAGGGCTTCGCCATTTCCACTTGGATCACGTTGCTCGTTAACTTCTTTTTGCATTCTTGCAATATAGTGGAATGATTTTAAGTCTTCCTTAGGTACGCCAAACTTCTCACCTACTTCCACATCGCGGCAAGCTTTTGATACTTGGTCTTTGTCTAGATAAGCAAGTTGACCGTTACCAAGACCGAGTGCAACTTCAAATTTTCTTGCAAATTCTCTATTTTTACGTGCTTCCTTATATTCATCATTACTCATTCTGTCTACTAGGTCAGCTAGGTATTTATAGTCTGTACCCTTTGTATCATCGCCTTTGAATAAATTGTGAAGATTATATGCAATACCATTAGCTTTGTCGGCAATTTCAGCACCGATAGCAGCACGCGAGGCAGCTTCGGATAGAAACTTACCAGAGCTTGCACCGGTTATAGCAGTACCGATTCCAAAAGAGGCAGCGGTTATTGGATTCCAAGCTTTCATATATGCTGAAGCCATATTTTTAGAATGGGTCCGTGCAAGGACATCCTCTTTGTAATCGCGCCATTTCGTCCCAAATTTACTTGCTTTCAAACCTGCTAAAGTGTCTTTAGCATTTCTTATAAGATGAGCATTGCCATTTTTCCTACGAGCATTATTGAATGCTTTAACAGAACTCTTAAAACCTTCAAACGGTTTAAGTTCATGTCGGCCTCTTGCGTTTATAAACTCCTTTACACCTTTTCCGGCTTTACCTAAAGCACCAAATACCTTTTGTGCACCGCCAAGTGCCATTCCGGCTCTTGCCATAGAACCTGCAATACCTTGTGAACCAGGTCCCATACTTGAATTGATTTGGAATAATTTTTTTAATAATTCTTCACCTGTAGGTATTAAACGTAATGCAAATAAAGACATAACCGCACCAATAAGGTTTGGAGCAAATAATCCTTTTCCACTAATGCCTGTCGAAAAAAGAACACTTATAAACGTCAAAATCAAGGCGTGAATCGGCTGAAGCATAACGTTTACCGTAAATTCTTTTAACCAAATTGCTAAGGTTTGTGCTTTTCTATCACCGATTTTATCGAAAACATAAGACAAAGCAACGAGCGGGAATGTAAGTATTAATATTGAAATTGTAAATAAACGTTTGAAATATGTTATTATAATACTAAGAACACTGCCAAAAAATATCATTAATAATAAAGGTCTCAAAAGAGGATCTAATATTCCAAGTACTGGTGCTACAGCAAAATGAATTCTTGAAAACACGAAATTGGTTATTGGGTGCGAGCCGGAATCAAACTTTACAGGTGCAACATAACTTGCATTACCTAATAAACTTACGGATAAATTAGCAAAAATATCCGTAATTACGTTTGAAATCCATATGATAAATGCCATTACCCAGTGGAAAGAGAAGAGGATTAACAGACCAACTAACCAATGTTTAAATAATTCTTTATAATGTGCTTTTTGCCTTCCTATAGAAGATAGCATCATTCTGATTGCAAGATAAACCAAAATAACTATATACGCAGCAGTTACCAAGTACCTAAAAGCGTTATATACAGCAGATAACATAGATTGAATCGCGGCTGCTGTACCAGATGGATTCGCATCAAAAAATGAAAGCTTAAAGAAAGATTCAGTATTAAAAATACAGCCATCTATTGTAGGAAACTGTATTATAAGTGCCATGAGAGGAGTATATAATATTTCAAAAACACCTAATATCCAGTCTAATATTGTATCTAAAATTCCTCCTTTGCCAATACTTGTTCCATCATCTTGGTATTCTTCTACTTCAAGATTGGCATCTCCCGACGGTTTGTTTAAGCTTTCAATATTTTCAATCTCAGTTCCAATCTCAGTATTTTTGAGAGTATCGATAGTATCAGCATATGAAAAGGATAAAAAATTAAATATTAAATTGAAGGCTAAAAAAATTGCCAAAAACCTTTTCATATCAACACCTCTTTCTGTTTATTATTCTTGTGTCTCTGCAGCTTCACGTTCTGCAATTTTAGACATATTTGTTTCGACGAAATCGAATTCTAATTCGGTTGGATTAATTTCCAAGATAGCAGTAGAAGCACCAACCTTTAGTAAGCCAAAGCCTCTCGTACAGGTTGTTAAGAAGTCGGCTTCTCCTGAACTTAGTTTAAATACTTCTTTTAAATATTCAATTTCGGATTTATCTTGAGCAAGGAATAGCTTTGTGTCGGATGAAGTTAAAACTGCCTGAGCTTCCTTTGTTTCATAGAAGTCTTGGAACTTTTGGGAAACTACTGCAAGAGAAACGTTTCTTTTTCTTGCACGTCTTGCCATTGTGTTTAAGAAGTCTACGGCTTCGGGGTAAGCAAGCATCATCCAGGCTTCATCGATTATAACACGTTTTTTACGTGCTGCCAGTTTGTCTTCACTGTTTTTCTTAACGTATTTTTCCCATATCCAAGATAAGAGTATTTGCTGTGCAAGAGGTCTTGCAAAACGTTCTTCAAGCTGGGATATGTCAAGGTTTATAAATGGAACATTATCCATTAAATTGAAAGTAGATTGTCCGTCAAAGTAACTCATTTGACCGTTGTATTTTCTTATGTATTGTCGCATTACTTTTACCAAGTAGCTATAGTGGAATTGGTAATCGACATTATCGTTTTCAGCGGCTTTCATGCAAATTCTTTCATACCATGAACCGATTGTCGGCATTTGCTTTTTAGGTCTTACTAATGTGCCGTTTTCCCAAACAGCTGCTGAGTTCATGTCGTATAAAGATTCGGGTTCACTTGTTATTCCAAGAGCCCAATACTCTTCTGCAACAGACTCGGCAATAATCTGCTTTGTAAGTTCGTTTACTTCGGTACTCTTTGTAGAACCTCTTGCCATAGTAACCAGTGATTGAGTTACATCTTCAACTTTATTTTCTATATTAACTGTAGTTCTTTCACGACCTGTGATTTCATCTTTTGTTTTTTCGGGTTCAACATCGAATAAATTTATTATGGTAGAAGATGTTGGACTTATAACAATGTTTACGCCGTCTAAGGCTTCGGCTACAACGCCGTATTCACCTTCGGCATCCAAAGCTAGCGTTTCAACCCCCATAAGAACGGAAGAACGAGCCGTTAATACTTTTATAGTAACACCTTTACCTGCA
>CAZXFU010000030.1:0-16160 GCA_964640345.1 uncultured Eubacteriales bacterium | reverse complement strand
TAAATAAAGAGAGGCTCTCAGAGATGGGAGCCTTATTTTTGTTTTAAAGCTATTAAGGAAAATAAACGTTTTTACGATAGATAATGTGTGAGTGAGCAAAAATGTTAAAAAACTTTATAAAATTAATAAAAGAAGTAAATTAGAGTTTGAATGTTGCAAAAGCATACTATATAATAAACTTGACAGTTAGTAATTTTATAATTATAATAAAAAACTACTTTAGGGAATAATAATTGTATCATAAATCAAAAGAGGGAGGTATATATGAACAAAATTAATGATAGATTGGAAGAAATTACGTCAGATATATTATTAAATAATGATATGTATATAGTCCCTGTTGATGTGATAAAAATAGCTAATAATAATGATATAAAGGTATTTGAAGAAGAATTAGATAAAAAAGTGTCAGGGGCTATAAGGTTTAACGAAGAAGCTCAAAAATTTGAGATTTTAGTTAATTCTGAGGAAGCGGATGTAAGAAAACGTTTTACTATTGCCCATGAGTTGGGACACTATTTTTTGCATGGGGATGTTTTGAAATCAAAATGTGTTCACGTTGATGTTTTATATAGGGCAGAATTAAAAACAGAAGATGAGAAGGATGCTGATTATTTTGCAGGTGCTTTGCTTATGAATCAAACTCTTTTAAGGAAATTAAGAAACAACAATACAATAACAGAACTTGCAGAAATATTTAACGTTTCGACGTCTGCAATGACAGTAAGATTGGATATATTAGGAATATTATGAGTTCAAAAAATCAATTAGAAGAAGAGATATTAAGTAAATTTAGTTCTGCCAAAAAAGAGATTAAAGCACAAAATAACAAAAATAAAATATTAGTAGATGAAGTTGAACAAAAATGGCTGATGAATAGAAAAATAATAGACTTATTTGTTACTAATATAGAAAATGACCAAAATTTGCGAAATAGATATGCAATTATATTAATAATAATACTAGGAATTATGCTATTATCATTATTGGTTATTTTTGTTTTGGTTGGCAGAGGGGTTTTGACCTATTCCGAAACTACGTTTAACATATTTATAACTGGCGGTATAGCTGAAGTATTTGTTTTGGTGAGAGTTATCGTAAAATATTTATTTAAAGACAATTTAACAAATGCATTAAATACAATATTAAGAACCAACAATCAAACAAATTATCAAACTAGATTCACGCAAAGTTCTAATAATAAAAATCTTAATAAATCTAAATAAAGTAACCATTTACTTAGAAAAGTAAAAGGGCTCTCAAAACTGAGAGCCTTTTTGTATATATAAAAAACAATGTGACAAACTAACTATGGGTTTGAGAATGGTGTAATCTTATGAGTTAGTCAAGCTTAATTGCAGATGTAGACTATCAAAAGTGGAAGAGTTATAATATTTTCATCACTTTTGATAGCCTAGTAATCATAATACCAAACGAAATTAGGACCACCAAGTTGCGTGATAATCAGTTTTGCCATAGATGGGTCCGGCCTTGCGATTTTTACAGGGTACTGTAATTTTTTACTATAATCCCACATTAGTTATTTACCTCCATTTCCCAAGGCCATGGATTTTCTATCCAAGTCCAACCTTTACTTGTATCAACTCTGTCAGACATTAAAGCACCATATTTTTCTTCATATTCTTTAACAAGCATTTGATAAATTTTTTGGTATTTACTAAATGTTTCAAGGGCACTTTTGTCGGTAGGGTGTGTGTCTAAAAATAGTCCAATATCATCAAGTGCAAAATCTGCGGCTTGAATTTTTTTTAGCATCATTTGTTTTTCATTAGTTGTCATTGAACATCCCTCCTGGTTCCTTGAAATGGCAAATCCAGTTCGCCAAACATAGTGCCTCTGTCTAGCCCGACATCGGCTTCATATATATTTCTCCACTTTTGCATAGGAACATAAGCCATTGCTAGAGGTAGATTATCTAATTGTTCGTTTCCATTTATCACGAAAAAACTCCTTTCGTTATACAGTAATTTGCAATTATGTTAATTCAATAATTACAGTACATACTATGAAACACTATAAAAATTTGTTAAAAATAAAGTTTACATTTTTTCAGAAAAAGTATTGCCAAATCTTGCATTATGTTGTAAAATGATAACTGTTGTGACATAACTATGGGTTTAAATATGGTAGGAGTTGCGATATAAAGCCAATATTTAAACTTTCTAATTCAAAATTTAATTTTGAATTTGCGATGAAGCGAAAAGTGGCGCAAACCGGTAACGGTAAGGTGGGAATTTTCGTGGAGCATGTCCGATTTTAAACCGGGCGACAAGCTGAAGATTTTAAAGATTTAACTGTAAGGTTTCATTCTTTTGAATTTTACCCGGGCTTTAGGCTGTTGTTGGCCTATGTTTTAGTCACGGGTTTTTAAATGAAAGTAAACGAAACACCAGGAAACGTTGTAAAATGTTCAAAACACTTGCCGCTAATATAATCAAACAAAAGGAGGAATTGATGTGACAAGTAACAGCGAAAAAATCAGAATCAGATTAAAGGCTTATGAACATCAAGTGTTAGACCTTTCAGCAGCTAAGATTATCGACACTGCTAAAAGAACAGGAGCAAAAATTTCAGGACCTATTCCACTTCCAACAGAGAAGGAAATAGTTACAATTTTGAAATCTCCACATAAACACAAGGATTCAAGAGAGCAATTTGAGATGAGAACACACAAAAGACTTATTGATGTTCTTTATCCTACTCAAAAGACAATCGAAGCTTTAACAAAGCTTGATTTACCGGCTGGAGTAGAAATCGAAGTAAAACTTTAGTAAGTTTTTTAACAAGAAGGAAAAGCAAAATTTGTAGAATGCTTTCCCGGTCATGTTCGTAATAAAAACGAACCAATAACCTAAGGAGGAGAAGAAAATGAAAAAAGCTATTTTAGCTAAGAAAATTGGTATGACTCAGATTTTCTTAGAAGACGGAAAGTTGCTTCCGGTTACGGTAGTTGAAGCAGGTCCGTGTGTAGTTATTCAAAAGAAAACAGTTGAAACTGACGGATATAATGCCGTAAAAGTTGCTTTTGGCGAAATTAGAGAAAAATTAGTCAACAAAGCAAAAAAAGGCGAGTTTGCAAAAGCAAATGTTGCAGCTAGAAGATATATTAGAGAACTTAGACTTGATGATATATCAGGAATAAATGTTGGCGATGAAATTAAAGTTGACGTTTTTGCTGCCGGAGATACAGTTGATGCAAGCGGAGTTACAAAAGGTCACGGGTTTGCAGGTGTTATTAAGAGACACGGCGCTCACAGAGGACCTATGGCTCACGGTTCTATGTATCACAGACGTCCTGGTTCTATGGGTGCTCACTCAGATCCTGGTCGTGTATTTAAAGGCAAGAAATTACCTGGACATATGGGCGTAAACAATGTAACAATTCTTAACTTAGATGTAGTTAAAGTTGATGCTGAAAAGAATCTATTATTTATTAAAGGTAGTGTACCTGGAATAAAGGGAAGCTTACTTTGCTTAAGAGATTCTGTTAAGAGCAAGTAAGGAAGGAGGATAAAAGATGCCTAAGGTTGATTTATATAATGTAAGTGGAAAAGTTGTTGGCGATATCGAATTAAAAGATGAAATCTTTAACGCTGAAATAAATACTGATGCTATGTATTTAGCAGTAGAAAGTTATCTTGCAAATCAAAGACAAGGTACACAGTCTACAAAAACAAGATCAGAAGTAAGTGGCGGTGGTGCAAAACCATGGAAGCAAAAGGGTACAGGTCGTGCTCGTCAAGGTAGCATTCGTGCTCCACAATGGATTAAAGGTGGTATCGCACTTGGACCAAAACCAAGAACATATACAATAAAATTAAACAAGAAAGTTAAAAGAGTTGCATTGAAATCTGCTCTTACTTCAAAAGTTATGGAAAGTAATATTATTGTAGTAGATGCAATCGATTTTTCTGAAATCAAGACAAAGAATATGGCAGAATTATTAAAGAACTTAAATCTTGACACAAATGCTTTATTAGTACTTGGTGACAAGAATGAAAACGTAGTAAGATCTGCAAAGAATATTCCTACAGTAAAAACTGCATATGTTAATACAATCAATGTATATGACATTGTTAAATACAATAAGTTCATCGTAACTAAAGACGCAGTAGAAAAAATTGAGGAGGTGTATGCATAATGACAGCACATGATATTATAATTGCACCAGTTGTTACTGAAAAAAGTAACTTAGACATGGCTGAAGGAAAATACACCTTTAGAGTTGCAAAAAACGCTTCTAAAACAGAAGTTAAGAAAGCAGTTGAGGAATTATTCAACGTAAAAGTAGTTGCTGTAAACACAGTTTCTATGCCTGGTAAAGAAAAGAGAATGGGAGTTCATTCTGGGAAAACTCCTGACTGGAAAAAAGCAATCGTTAAGATTGACAGAAATCCAAGTGCTGTTTCTTACTTAGAAAAAGGCGGAAAGTCAGTAACAACTAATAAGAAATATAACACTGAAATTGCTGATTTTAATCCTCAAGTATAGGCATTAGTTGCTTAGCGAATACGAGCCGAAGGCGAAGGATGAGGATAGCAAATACTTAGAACGACGAAGTCGGGCAAACAATGGCAAGACTAGTGTTCGGAGTAGTAAAGTAAGTATAGGGAAAACTTCCCTGCAAAACAATTAGAAATGGAGTGAAAAAGTAATGGGTATTAAAAGATATAATCCTACAACTCCTTCAAGACGTGGAATGACTGTTTCAACATTTGAAGAAATCACAAAAAAAACTCCTGAAAAGTCACTTCTTGCTCCACTTAGTAAAAAGGGCGGAAGAAACTCTTACGGAAGAATAACAGTTAGACATATCGGTGGAGGAAACAAAACAAAATATAGAATAATTGATTTTAAGAGAAATAAAGACGGAATGAACGCTACCGTAATCGGTATCGAATACGATCCAAACAGAAGTGCAAACATTGCGTTACTCGAATATGAAGATAAGGAAAGAAGATACATTTTAGCTCCTATCGGATTAAAAGACGGAGATGTAGTTCGTTCAGGTGCTGATGCAGACATTAAGCCTGGTAACGCACTCCCAATCGAAAACATTCCAGTCGGTACAATGGTACACAACATAGAAATGAAGCCTGGTAAGGGTGGTCAATTAGTAAGATCTGCAGGAAATGCTGCACAAATCTTAGCTAAAGAGGGTGAATATGCTCATTTAAGACTTCCTTCAGGTGAAATGAGATTAATCAGAATAAAATGTAAAGCTACTGTTGGTGAAGTTGGAAACACAGATTACGAAAACATTCACTTAGGTAAAGCTGGTAAAACAAGACATTTAGGCGTAAAACCTGCAGTTCGTGGTGCAGTTATGAACCCTAACGATCACCCTCATGGTGGTGGTGAAGGTAAGTCACCAGTTGGTCATGCAGGTCCACTTACTCCTTGGGGTAAACCAGCACTTGGTTATAAGACAAGAAATAAGAAGAATCCTTCAAACAAATATATTGTAAGAAGAAGAAATGCTAAATAAGTTAAAATGCTGTTGCAATTCAACAGAAATAAACAAAGAGGAGTGAATAAATTTGAGTAGATCAATGAAAAAAGGACCTTTCGTTGCTGAAAGTTTAATGAAAAAAATTCAAGAAATGAACAAGAAGAACGAAAAGAACGTAATAAAAACATGGTCAAGATCTTCAACAATTTTTCCTAACATGGTTGGACATACGATCGCAGTACATGACGGAAGAAAACATGTACCTGTATATATAACAGAAGAAATGATAGGACATAAATTAGGAGAGTTTGCACCGACAAGAACATTCAAAGGCCACACAGACCGTGCTGCAAAAGCAGCCGCTACTACAGGCGTTAAAAAGTAATTGAAAGGAGGAAAATAAATTGAGTACAAGAACTAAGGAAGAGATTCAAGAAATTTGGGCTGCAACAAATGCACCACACACAAAAAGCAACCGTCCTCCTAGACTTACTAAGAAGGAAAAGAAGTTAATTGGTGTTGGTAAAGATGAAGGTAGAGCAACATTAAAGTTTGCAAGAATATCTTCAAGGAAAATTAAGATTGTTGCAGATATAATCAAAGGTAAGAATGCAGTAGAAGCAATGAACATCTTAAAGTTTACACCAAAAGCTGGTTCTTCCATTTTAGCAAAATTAATAAAATCAGCTATGAGCAATGCTGAAAACAACAACAATTTATCAGTAGAGAATTTAGTAGTATCTGAAGTTTATGCAAACCAAGGTCCTACAATGAAAAGATTAATGCCTAAGGCACAAGGTAGAGGAGCTAGAATCCGTAAAAGAACTAGCCATGTTACTGTAGTGTTAAGAGAAGCTAAATAAGGAGGAGAATCAAATGGGACAAAAAACACATCCACATGGTGTTAGAGTTGGTATCATCAAGTCTTGGGATTCTAAATGGTACGCAGACAAGAAAACATTTGGAGATAACCTTGTTGAAGATAACAAAATTCGTAAATATGTAAAAAATAAATTATTCGTTTCTGGAGTTTCTAAGATTGAAATTGAAAGAACTGCCGGAAAAATAAAGGTAAAGGTTAATACAGCTAAGCCTGGTATCGTAATTGGGAAAGGCGGAAATTTAGTTGAAGTTTTACGCAACGAACTCCAAAAGATGACAGGTAAGGAAGTTGTAATTGACATTATTGAAGTTAAAAATCCTGAAGTTAATGCACAATTAGTTGCAGAAAATATTGCAGGACAAATTGAAAACAGAGTTGCGTTTAGACGTGCTATGAAACAAGCTATGTCTAGAGCGATGAAGATGGGAGCAAAAGGAATAAAAACTTCTGCATCAGGTCGTTTGGCAGGTGCTGAAATTGCTAGAACAGAGCATTATCATGAAGGAACAATTCCTCTTCAAACTTTAAGAGCAGATATCGATTACGGTTTCTATGAAGCCAATACAACGTACGGAAAAATCGGTGTTAAAGTTTGGATCTATAAAGGTCAAGTGCTTCCTGCAAACAAAAATAAAAGAGTAGCAAAAAAAGCTGAGGGGGGCGAATAATTATGTTGATGCCTAAAAGAGTAAAATACAGAAAAATGCAAAGAGGTAGAATGAGAGGTACAGCAACACGTGGTAACGTTGTGAGCGATGGAGAATATGGTTTACAGGCTATGGAACCAGCGTGGATTACAGCTAACCAAATTGAAGCTGCCAGAATTGCAATGACACGTTACATCAAACGTGGTGGTCAAGTTTGGATTAAGATATTCCCTGACAAGTCAGTTTCTAAGAAACCTGCTGAAACTCGTATGGGTAGCGGTAAAGGTTCACCTGAATACTGGGTTGCTGTTGTAAAACCGGGAAGAGTACTTTTTGAAATTGCCGGAGTTAGCGAAGAATTAGCTAGAGAAGCTATGAGACTTGCAAGTCACAAACTTCCTATAGCTACAAAATTCGTAGCTCGTGAAAAAAATATAGGTGGTGAAGAGAATGAAGCCGAATAAAGTTAGAGAAATGTCAGATGTTGAACTTAATAATGAATTAGCTAATTTGAAATCTGAACTTTTCAAATTAAGATTCCAAAGTGCAACAAATCAATTGGATAATCCATTACAAATAAGATCAGTAAGAAAAGACATCGCTAGAGTTAAGACTATTCTTAGAGAAAGAGAATTAAATGGAGAAAAAGCTTAATAAATGCGTAAAATTCTTAAGAGAGGAGGATTTATAATGGAAGAGACGAGAGGAAGAAGAAAAACAAGAATTGGTAAGGTAATAAGCAACAAGATGGATAAAACAATAGTTGTTACTATTGCTGAAAATAAAAAACATCCTTTATACAATAAAGTTATGAAGTCAACATACAGATTAAAAGCTCATGACGAAGAGAACGCTTGCGGAATTGGTGATACTGTAAAAGTAGCAGAAACAAGACCGTTAAGCAAAGATAAAAGATGGAGATTGGTAGAGATAGTTGAAAAAGCTAAGTAAACCAAATTGAAATTTCCACATTTTGCATTTGCAAAATAATTATAATGGAAATTAAGCGTAGAATATAAAACTCGAACTAAAAGGAGTGAAAAAAATGATACAAGTACAAACAAGATTAAAAGTTGCTGATAATACTGGAGCTAAAGAAGTTATGTGCGTAAAAGTTCTTGGCGGTTCACGTAGAAAATATGCAAATATCGGCGACATAATCGTTGTTTCTGTTAAAACAGCAACACCTGGTGGAGTTGTTAAAAAGGGTGAAGTTGCTAAAGCTGTTGTAGTTCGTTCTACAAAGGGCATTAAGAGAAACGATGGTACAGCAATTAAATTCGATGAAAATGCAGCAGTTTTAATAAGAGATGACAAAACACCAAGAGGAACACGTATCTTTGGACCTGTTGCTCGTGAATTAAGAGAAAAAGATTTTATGAAGATTATATCTTTAGCACCTGAAGTGCTATAGTCATAAAGGTAATAAAAGGGGTGAAAACAGTGAACATAAAAAAAGGCGATACAGTTCAGATTATATCTGGAGATGATAAAGGCAAGAAGGGAAAAGTACTTCAAGCAATGCCTTCTGAAAATAGAGTTTTAGTAGAAGGTATCAATGTTCAAACAAAACATACAAAACCAAAACGTGCTGGCGAAACAGGCGGAATAGTAAAACAAGCTGCTCCGGTTAATGCATCGAAGGTAATGGTGGTATGTAAGAAATGTAATTCTGTTACAAGAGTTGCACACACAACTTTAAGTGATGGAAGAAAAGTAAGAACATGTAAAAAATGCAAAGAATCATTAGATGCAAAGTAAAGGAGGGAATCTAGATGGAAAGATTACAAGAAAAATATAATAGCGAAATTAAATCAGCTATGAAATCAAAATTTAACTATAGTTCTGTAATGCAGATTCCTAAACTTGAAAAGATAGTTATCAACATGGGGGTTGGCGAAGTAAGAGAAAACGCAAAAGCCTTAGAGAGTGCTATAAAAGATATGGAAACAATAACAGGACAAAAAGCAGTAGTAACTAAAGCTAAAAAAGCTATTGCTACATTCAAAATCAGACAAGGAATGAATATCGGCTGTAAAGTAACTTTAAGAGGAGAAAGAATGTATACATTTTTAGATAAATTAATAAGTGTTGCATTACCTCGTGTAAGAGACTTTAGAGGAATCAATCCAAATTCATTTGATGGAAGAGGAAATTATTCAATGGGCGTTAAGGAACAGTTAATTTTCCCTGAAATTGAATATGATAAAGTAGATAAAATCAGAGGAATGGATATCATATTTGTTACAACAGCTAATACGGATGCTGAAGCAAAAGAATTACTTACATTGTTTGGTATGCCATTTGCTAATTAATAAAAAATATGATGGAACAGGAGGAAAAAAGCTATGGCAAAAAAATCAATGATTGCTAAGCAAAAGAAAACTCAAAAGTTTTCTACAAGAGAATATAATAGATGTAAGATTTGTGGAAGACCACATGCATATATCAGGAAATTCGGAATTTGCCGTGTATGCTTTAGAGTATTAGCTCACAAAGGAGAAATCCCCGGAGTTAAGAAAGCAAGCTGGTAAAGAGGAATTCTACTAAACAAATAACTATTCCTAAAGAAGGAGGGAAAACATAATGAATTTAACAGATCCAATAGCTGATATGTTAACTAGAATCAGAAATGCAGGAGTTTCAAGACATGAAACAGTAGATGTTCCAAAGTCAAAAATGAAGAAAGCAATTGCTGATATCTTAGTTGAAGAAGGATATATAAAAGGATATACAGAGGATGAGAGAAACTTAAAGATTACTTTAAAATATGTTGGAAATAAACAAAAAGCAATTTCCGGATTAAAGAGAATCAGTAAACCTGGTCTTCGTGTATATGCTGAATGTGAAAACTTACCGAAAGTATTAAACGGTTTAGGAATCGTATTAGTATCTACATCAAAGGGAGTTATGACAGATAAGAAAGCACGTGAAGCTGGAATCGGCGGAGAAGTGTTAGCTTATATTTGGTAATAAAATCTTATGCAGATAAAATGGTATAAGAAGCAATAAACTAAACATTAAGAGGTGAAAAAGATGTCAAGAATAGGAAAAGAACCTATAGCAATTCCTGCTGGTGTAGAAGTAAAGGTTGATGGAAATACAGTTACAATAAAAGGTGGCAAGGGAACATTAACAAGAACAATCCACGCTAACATGAAAGTTGCTGTTGAAAATAATGAAATAAAGTTAACAAGACCTGATGACACAAAGAAAAACAAAGAACTTCATGGATTAACAAGATCTTTGCTTAACAATATGGTAAAGGGTGTTGCCGAAGGATTTGAAAAAACTTTGGAAATTAATGGTGTAGGTTATCGTGCACAAAAACAAGGAAATAAACTTGTTATGAACCTAGGATATTCTCACACAGTAGAAATGGAAGAACCTGAAGGAATAACGGTTGAAGTGCCAAATCCTAACAGTATAATTGTAAAAGGAATAGATAATGAAAAAGTGGGAGCATTTGCTGCTGAAATCAGAACAAAGAGATTACCTGAACCTTATAAGGGAAAAGGTATCAAGTATTCAACTGAAACAATTAGACGTAAGGAAGGTAAGACAGGTGCTAAGAAGTAGTTGCTAAAAGCCATTTAACTATTCTGTGAGTTTTAGATAAGCAGGATAATGGGGCGATAAGCAAATACGGAAGTTATTTGTCAAATGATAATTTTTACTACGGGCTGTAACTCGTGTATATAATCACTGAAAGGAGTGAAAATAATGGTATCAAAGCCAAACAGCAATAAGCAAAGACAGATTCGTCATATGCGTGTAAGAAATAAGATTTCCGGCACAGCAGACAGACCAAGATTAAGCGTATATAGAAGTCTTAATAATATTTATGCTCAAATAATTGATGACGTTGCTCAAAACACAATAGTTTCTGCATCAACATTAGATGGAGAAATAAAGGGTAAATTAAAGGGTACAGGCAACAAAGAGGCTGCAAAAGCAGTTGGAGAATTAGTTGCAAAACGTGCGATTGAGAAAGGCATAAAAGTAGTTGTATTTGACAGAGGCGGATACATCTACCACGGAAGAGTAAAAGAATTAGCTGATGCTGCAAGAGAAGCAGGATTAGAATTTTAATAAAAAAGATAAGAGGTGAAAATAAAAATGGATCGTAAACCTGAAAATAATGAGAACAATAGTGCAGAATCATTAAAAGAAAAAGTTGTTGCTATAAACCGTGTTGCAAAGGTTGTAAAGGGTGGTAGAAACTTTAGATTTAGTGCTCTTGTAGTTGTTGGAGATGAAAACGGACATGTAGGAGCAGGAAACGGAAAATCTACTGAAGTTCCTGAAGCTATAAAGAAAGCTATTGAAGACGCTAAGAAGAACATGATTGAAGTACCTAGAGTAGAAACAACAATTCCTCATGAAATCGTAGGAATTTCAGGAGCAGGAAAAGTATTGTTAAAACCAGCTAGCGAAGGTACTGGAGTTATTGCAGGTGGAGCTGTAAGACCGATACTTGAACTTGCAGGAATAAAGGATATTAGAACGAAATGTATCGGTTCTAACAATCCGGGGAATGTTGTTCGTGCAACAATGAAAGCTTTAAGCGAATTAAGAACTGCAGAACAAATTGCAGAATTAAGAGGAAAGAAAGTAGATCAACTCTAATTTTATCCTAAAGTTGTAAATTATATAAGAAGAATTAAAACGGAGGTGCAAAAAATGAACTTAAACGAATTAGTACCTGCACCAGGTTCTCGTACAAAACCTTACAGAAAAGGTAGAGGTCTAGGTTCCGGAAACGGAAAGACAGCAGGAAAAGGACATAAAGGACAAAACGCTCGTTCAGGTGGTGGAGTAAGACCCGGTTTTGAAGGTGGTCAAATGCCTTTATACAGAAGAATTCCTAAAAGAGGATTCAAGAACGTTACAGCTGTTAGTTACAGCGAGGTTAACGTTTCAACGTTAAACAAGTTTGAAGACGGAGCTGAAGTTACACCGGAATTATTAAAAGCAAGTGGTTTAATAAAGAAACCAGAAGATGGTGTATCTGTAATGGGTAATGGTGAAATCACAAAGAAATTAACTGTTAACGCTCACAGATTTACAAAAACAGCTAAAGAAAAGATCGAAGCAGCTGGCGGAAAGGCAATCGTAATCAATGCTAAGTAGTATTGAAGAAAGGGGTACAGTATGTTTAAAATCTTAAAAAATGCGTTTTCAGTTCCTGATTTAAGAAAGAAAATATTTATCGTACTTGGATTGTTATTAGTATTTAGACTCGGTTCATATATTCCTGTTCCGGGTATTAACAGACAGCTTTTACAAGAAGTTACGAGCCTGTCTGATAATGGTTTTTTTAGTATGGTAAACATTATATCTGGTGGTGCTTTTGAAAATATTTCTATATTTGCAATGAGTATTACACCATATATTAATGCGTCAATCATTGTACAATTATTGACGGTTGCAATTCCGGCATTAGAGAAAATGCAAAAGGAAGGCAACGAAGGTAGAAAAAAATTAGCACAATATATGAGATATGGAACAATTGTTTTAGCTGTTATTCAAGGGATAGGAATTGCAGTTAGCTTGGCAAAAAGCGGAGTTTTGTATGAACAGAATTTCTTCACATATTTTATAATTGTATTGTCACTTACTGCTGGGACCGCATTTATTATGTGGCTTGGTGAACAAATGACAGAGTATGGTATCGGAAACGGTACATCTCTTATAATCTTTGCCGGAATTTTGGCAGGACTTCCTTCTGGGATTCAAAGTTTGTTAACTTCAACAAGAGCAACAAGCTCATTACGTGGAGTAGTTGCATTTGCTGTAATAATAGCAGTAATGCTACTTTTAATTGCTGCTGTTGTTTGGGTTCAAAAGGCAGAAAGAAGAATACCTGTTCAATATGCAAAGAGAGTAGTTGGAAGGAAGATGTACGGCGGGCAGGCATCACATATTCCTGTATCTGTTAGTATGGCAGGGGTTATGCCTATCATTTTGGCGATGTCTCTTATGATGTTTCCAACAATGATAATTGCTACCGTAACAGGCGGAGCTCCAACCGGTTTTTGGAAACATGTATATGATTTGTTTTCAGGAGCCGGAACAGGTTGGTACACGGTGGGCTATTCTATAATATATGTTTTATTAATCGTTGGATTCTCATATTTCTACACTATGATTGTTTTCAATCCTGTAGAAGTAGCAAATAATCTGAAGAAGAACGGCGGATTTATTCCGGGAATAAGAGCCGGGAAACCTACATCAGATTATTTATCTAGCGTGTTAAATAAAATTACATTGTTTGGAGCTATATTTATTGCATTTATTGCAATTTTCCCTGTAGTTGTTCAAGCGATAACAAAAGTTACATTAGGCTTTGGCGGAACGGCGTTACTTATCGTAGTGGGTGTTGCATTAGAAACTGTAAAGCAATTAGAAGCTCAACTTGTAATGAAACATTACAAAGGTTTCTTAGATTAATAAAATACAAAAAATATGTAGAGAGTATTAGAGTGAAAAAAATATGCCTCTTTTGGATTTTTTCAAGAGAGGCAGAAAGTTTTTTGGGCCTCAAATACCCTCTATAGTTGTTTTAAGGAGGCAGAGGTCATGAGATTGGTTATGTTAGGAGCTCCTGGTTCAGGAAAAGGCACTCAGGCAGAAAGACTTAGCAAAAAGTACAATATACCTCAGATATCTACGGGAGAGATATTTAGATCCCTAAGAAAGGGAGAACAACTTCCTGGTATGACATTGTCAAAAGAGATAGTTGATGAAATATCCAATTTAATAAACAGCGGTAGATTTGTTTCGGATGAAATAACAATAAAAGTAATAGAAAACAGATTGGCAATGAAAGATTGTAAAAACGGTTTTATTTTAGACGGCTTCCCACGTAATATACATCAAGGCGAAGAGCTAGATAAATTGCTTAAAAAAAACAACATAAAATTGGATGCAGTATTAGAAATTGATGTGCCGGATGATGCAATAATTGACAGACTATCCGGAAGAAGGTACTGCCCGGCATGTGGACATACATATCATGTGGATGTCAAGATGCCGACAGAAGAAGAAAGGCAAAGTTGCCCCGAGCATTGTGAAAATTTAATATTGCGTGATGACGATAAACCTGAAGTCGTAAAACAAAGACTTATTACATATCATGATGTAACGGAACATTTAAAACCATATTATCAAGCACAGAATAAATTGATAACTGTAACAGGGAGAAGAAAACTTGAAAAAACAATTCGTGATGTAGATAAAGCATTGGAATGTTTGGAAAAATAAAGTTTTAATAAGAAAGAAGGCAAGTCAGAATGATTTTAATAAAATCGCCAAAAGAAATTGAATATATGAGAGAGTCCGGTAGAATTGTTGCACTTGCTTTATCTGAAATGGAAAAAGCAGTAAGACCTGGAATTACTACTCATGAACTGGATAAGATTGCAACAGATGTGTTAAGACATGAGGGTGCAATCCCGTCGTTTAAAGGACAGGAAGGTTTTGAGGGAAGTAAACCATATCCTGCAACAATATGTGCATCTGTGAATAACCAAATTATCCATGGAATACCTGATAATTATGCGTTAAAAGAGGGCGACATTATAAGTATTGATATGGGTGCATTAAAAAACGGATATCATGGCGATGCAGCGAGAACATTTGCTGTCGGAAAGATTTCGGATAAAGCTCAAAAGCTTATAGATGTTACAAAACAGAGTTTCTTTGAAGGAATGAAGTTTGCAAAAGCCGGAAATCGTGTTTCGGACATATCTCATGCAGTTCAAACTTATGCAGAAAGCTTTGGATTTTCGGTAGTAAGAGATTTTGTCGGTCATGGAGTAGGAACAGAGCTTCATGAAGATCCGCAAGTTCCAAACTATGGAAAGCCTGGGCGTGGTCCAAGACTGGCAAAGGGAATGGTTATTGCTGTTGAACCTATGATAAATGAAGGTAACTATGATATTGAAATATTAAATAACGGGTGGACCGTTGTTACGGCAGACGGAAGTTTATCTGCACATTACGAAAATACACTTGTTATAACAGACGGTGAGCCTGAATTACTTACCATTTATTAAATAAATATTTACAGAAAATCCTGTTTAAATGTTGACAAAATATGGTTACTATGGTATGCTAATTAAGTTGAATTAAAATTTTAACGAATTATTGGAGGTTTTTATGGCGAAGGAAGATGTCATAGAAGTTGAAGGAACAGTACTAGAGGCTTTGCCGAATGCAATGTTCCAAGTAGAACTTGAAAATGGGCATAAAATCTTAGCTCACATTTCTGGTAAACTACGTATGAATTTCATTAAGATTTTACCGGGGGATAAGGTTAAGTTGGAATTATCACCGTATGACCTTACTCGTGGAAGAATCACATGGAGAGCGAAATAGTGTTATAAACTCTTCAATTTAGAAACAGGAAGGAATGAAATGAAATGAAAGTAAGACCATCAGTAAAGAAAATTTGCGAAAAATGCAAATTTATCAGAAGAAAGGGAACATTAAGGGTTATTTGTGAGAACCCTAAGCACAAACAAAGACAGGGTTAAGTGTGCTTATGTTTGTTGTGCAATATTTTAATATTGCAAGTGGCTATTTACGATAGCTAAAAGTTAAAGATTTGAAAAAATCATCAGTTGGGGCGGCTGACGGACGTTAAGTTTTTAATGGATGTTTCCCACTGGTGTTTTTAATCTGTATTTGAGGTTGAGCACTTAATTACAGATAATTAGTTTTACCCACTAATTATATAAAAAAGGGTGTTTAAAATTTTTTGGAGGTGTAAATAAAGATATGGCACGTATCGCAGGTGTTGATTTACCAAGAGAAAAACGTATTGAAATCGGATTAACATATATCTACGGAATCGGTAGGACATTATCTAATGAAATCTTAGCTGAAACTGGAGTTAATCCTGACACAAGAGTAAAAGATCTTACTGATGATCAAATCAGTAAATTAAGAGATTCTATTGAAAAGAATCATAAAGTAGAAGGTGACTTACGTAGAGAAGTTGCATTAAACATTAAAAGGCTTATGGAAATTGGCAGTTACAGAGGTTCAAGACATAAGAAACATTTGCCGGCAAGAGGTCAAAGGTCAAAGACTAACGCAAGAACTTGCAAAGGTCCAAGAAAGTAAAGGAGGGATGAATCATGGCAAAAAC
>CAZXFU010000029.1:0-16471 GCA_964640345.1 uncultured Eubacteriales bacterium | reverse complement strand
ATATAATGGAAATAAAGATTTTTTACTTAGTGTGTTTTTCAGAAATAATGTTATAAATAGAGTTTTTTGGTCTGTTACGCTTATTGCATTAGCGATTTTAATTATCTTTACAATTATTGCGATTATTAAAAATATGAGCAATTTAGAAGTAAAACAGACTAATGGCCAGATTTTAGGAATGTCTTTTAAAGCTATGATTGCATTGTTTTTGATACCTTTCTTATCGCTAATTTTACTTAATCTTTCATCTGTTGTTTTAAGGAAAACAAGTGAAATTGTTACTCTCACTCAAAGCGGGGAGAATAGTGCAAGTCTTGGAACACTTACATTTCTTACACTTACTATGGATGCGGCAAGGGATGACGAATATAATCGTAATGCAACTTTTACCGATGAGCTAAGGGCATCATATTTATCCGGTAAAAAAGATTATGCATTAGATGGTATGAATGATTTTGCAATTGAAAAGATAAATTACTTTTTAGCGTTTGTTATTTGTGCGGTTATGATATTTATAATTGTGCTTTGTGCGTTGGTATTTGTGGTTAAGATATTTGAGGTTCTGATTTTGTATATTACTTCACCATTTTTTGTGGCAACTGTGGTACTTGATGGGGGGGTTAAGTTTAAAGAATGGGTTAAAATGTTTATTGCAAAAATGCTTGGTGGTTTTGGAATGGTTATTGTGATGAAATTGTTCTTTATTATTTCTCCGATTGTTATGTCAGACAGAGTTGTTTTTTCAGACAGTGCACTTATGAATACGCTAGTTAAAGCATTATTCCTTATAGGTGGTTTATGGGCTGCATATAAGTCTGGTAATCTTATTATTCAAATTGTTAATATAAACGCTGCTTATCAAGAAGCCGGATTATCGAGTGAAATTGCTACTCGTGCGGTAAGAGCCGGAATAAAGTATGGTACTGTGGCTGTTAAGGCAGTGGCGTCAGGTGGGGCTACACTTGCTATGGATGCTAAAAATATGGCACTTGATGCGGGAAAATCTATTGGCAATATGGTGTTAAAAGGCGAAGATGAAGACGGTAATAGTGGTAAGAACAATAAAAAAGGAAGTAATGCGTTTCGTGGCGGAGATAATATGTCTAATTCGTTAAAAAATGATTTTACAAGTAGTATTGGAAATAAAAGTGGCTTGGGGAGTAAGTCATCTATTGGTAATATTTTGAAGAAATAATTTTTATAAAGAGGTGAGATGAATGTTTAAGTTTTTACCGCTTATAAGTATTAAAGATATAACAGGTGCAATTTATGATGCTGTTGTAACACCTGTTACTGATGCGATTGGTAAAGTAATATCTACGGTACTTAATACTGTTATAAATGATGTACTTATTCCTGTATTGGGTCCTTTCTTTAAATCACTTGTTGAGCCGATACTTGGACTTATCGGGGATTTATTTTTAGCGTGGATACATATAAGAACGTATTATTTGTATGTGGCGGTTTTGAGGATTATAGACATTTTAGAGTATGCTTTTAATATTTTTGGTGGTGTAAGTGATATTACTGTAGTTAAGAATGGTCAAAGAAGCAGTGATTTCTTGCTTAATGTATTTTTTACTAATTCCGGTGTTTCAAAAATATTTTGGTCGATTACGCTACTTGCTTTTTCGGTTTCAATTGTTTTTGGAATAATTGCCGTTATGAGGTCTACAACAGATTTAGAGGGTAAAAGACCCGTCGGAAAGGTTATTGGTTCTATATTAAAGACAGGACTTACGTTTTTGATTGTTCCTTTTTTTACATTGTTTGCACTTAATATGACTAATGTTGTTATAAAAAAGACTAATGAAATTCTTTCTATGAGTGTAGGAATGGATACACCGTCTCTTGGTACTGTGTTGTTTTTAGCCTCGACTTTAGAAGCAGAAGAAAACACGGCAGGAGAGATGAGCTCGGCAGAAATGGCAGAGGCACTAAAAAATAATAATAGTAGCGGAACTATTGCAGGTTTTACAGATGGTGTCAGAGCGGATTATTATTCAGGAAAGAAAAACTACTGGAATCCCGGGGATGTAATGAGCGATTTTAATATTGTACAGGTTAAAACGGTTTTAGGATTGTTTATGGCACTTTTTGTGTTAATTATGCTTATAATTTGTACATTTGTTTTTATTACAAGAATTTTTGAAGTATTACTTTTGTATATTGCATCACCGTTTTTTGTTGCAACAATTCCTTTAGATGATGGCGCTAAATTTAATGAATGGCGTAATATGTTTATTGCGAAACTGTTTTCAGGTTTTGGAATGTTAATAGGAATGAAAATTTATATTATTCTTGTACCTATAATTATGAGCTCCAATTTAGAACTTTCATCTGTTAACTTCGTTAATATGGGACTTAAAGTATTATTTATTGTAGGTGGAGCATTTGCTATTTATAAATCTAATTCGCTTCTTATGCAAATATTAAATGTTCAGGCTTCTTATTCTGAATCTGCTAATGCTCAGGCTGGTTTTGGTTTTATGATGTCTGCAAAGAACATGGGAATGAAGGCGTTAAGAGGAAGTGGGCTTAAATCAGCAGAGAACGGCTTAAAACCTGCTGTCGCTGGAACTATTACTAATAGGAATCCTAATTTGAATATGTATAATAGAGTTAGTACATCTAATGATGTTACAAGAAATAAAAATATTATGATTGGTTCCCATAGAGAAAAGAGTAGTAATATTGAAATCGGAAGTCACAGAAGGGCATGGCAGAATGGCAGTGCCAGTGAATTTGCTACGAAAAACAGCAGTATATCTATTGGAAGTAAGATAAATAACAGTATTCAAAGTACGTCAACATGGAGAAATGGCACGGCTAATAGAACCCAGGGAATCACATCTGATAATAAAGTTTCACAAAATAGTTTTTATGGTGGAACTGCTGATTTTTCATCAGGTAGAGCAAGCAGTGGACCTAAGCCAAAGGAAAAAAACAACGATTCTGTTTGGAAAAAGGCAAAGCCAACAGATAAAAAGGATAACGGGAATAAATTTTGATTTTTTTAATTTGTAAATTAGGGGGTGATAGTGTTGAGTAGCATAGTAAAAAAGCTAATGTTTATAGCATTTACTTTTGGAATTTTCATATGTATACCGTTTTCTTCGCATGCTACTGACGACTATGACCTTAGTATTCATAAATCACGGTATATAAACAACTCTGAAACAGATTGGCTGGATTATGGAATAAACGTTGTTGTACCCGGAACGTATGAACTTAAGTTTTTTGCTACTAATTTAGATGAAGAATACCAAGATGATAGCAAATTTGAAATATATTGTGACTCAGAAAAAATTGTGGAAGAGAGCAAAGTACCTTGGAATGAAGATGGGAATGAAGAAGAAATAATTTTTTCAATATCGTTTTCGTCCGGTAAGCATAAACTTTCTGTTCATTCACTGGCAAAGAATTGGGATTTTTCAAATATGGAATTTTCTCTAGTTACAAGAAACTTAAACGGTGGAAATTCTGTGCCCGGGAAAATACCTATTAGCGATAAGCTTGGATCATACGGTTGCACTTTTTCCGAAAATAGCATTTATATGAACCCCGGGGATTTTGTTGATTACAAGATTGCTGTGGATAAATCGGGGGTATATAAATTTATTACAAAGGGTAAGTTTGAAGGTACAGATGGAAACAGACTTGTATTAAGGCTTGATAATGGAGAACTTGCAACCATTGAACATAATGAAACGAGTTCGGAATATGTTGAAGCTTCAGGAGAAATTGAATTACCTGCCGGCACGCATTATTTTGAAATTATTAATGATGATGGGCATTATAGTTTGAATGATTTGGAATTTTTAACTGTTGAAGAAAAGTATATAACACCTATTGAGCGACTTACTAAGGAAGAATTTGAAAAAACTGCTGCCGATATTGATATTGATTCTGAGTCTGGACTTAGCATTGAGGACGCGTCAAACAGGATATCTGATACTTTGCAGGGAACTTTTGGAACTTTGGTTAATATGCTTTATGCACTTATTCAGCCAATTCTTGATTTGTTTTTAGAGTTACTTAATAAATTGCTTACTGAGCAAAGTGGGCTTATTGAAAAGTTGTTTTTCTTGTATATCGACATAGTTACATTTTGGGCAAGAATGTGGATGTTTGAAGCGTTACTTTTCTTGCTTAGAATTATAGATGCTCTTATGAACATCTTTAGCATTTTTGCAGGCACTAAACCTATTATGGTTGATGGAGTTAGTACGATTTTTGTAAATATGTTGTTTGAAGATACTACTATAAGAAACGTGTTTTGGGGAGTGTTTATTTTAGGAATAGCACTTAATTTGATTTTTGCTATAATCAGCGTTACTAGAGCAATTTTTACTGATGATAGGGAAAAGTCAATAGGAAATATTTTGGGTCAGATTGGAAAGAGCTTTTTGACATATGCTATTGTACCGATTTTTGTTATTATAAGTATTAATCTTGCATCGGCTGTTCTACTTAAGATTGATGATATAATAACGATAAATGCAAGTGGAACGAATTTGACTTTGGGTAATACTCTGTTTATGATTTTGTCATTTGGGGAAGAGACTACAGATTATGAAGATTGTTCTGAAAATCCGTCTTTTACAGATAGAGCAAGGATTTCATTTTATAACAACAGTACGAAATATGAACGTTCATCCGATTCTTCCGAGTATTTTTATTTTTCGTATTTTAAGATAATTGGCGGATTGTTTTTAAGTATATACATAATTTTGCTTTTATCACTTGCAATTATTATGTTTGTTACAAGAATTTTTGATTTGATTTTGTTATTTATTGTTTCTCCGTATTTTGCAGCGACAATTTCACTTGATGGGTGCGAAAAATTTTCTGATTGGAGAAAATTGTTTATAGCAAAATTGGTTTCTGGTTTTGGACTTGTTATTATGATGAAGTTATTTGTAGGAATAGTTTTACCGATTGTTACTGACGGTAGTGTTGTTTTTTCGACAAATACTTTTATAAATGCAGGTTTTATGATTTTACTTTTGACTGCCGGGTGTTATGCGGTGTTTAAATCACATAATTTGCTTATGAAACTTATTGATCCGCAGGCTGCACTTGCAGAGATGGGAATTGCGGAGGTTGCAGTCGGAGCGGCAAGTGAAGTGGCTAATATTGTTAAGTCCGAAGCGACTGGCGGTGCATCGAAATCATTGCCTACAGGTGGCAATACTGGTCTTTCGACTGAACAAAAGAATATTTTATCTAAGTAGTAGTAAAAAATTGGGGGGCTAAAAATGCGTATTATTCCAAAGAACACTAGAGTTAAGATGGAACTTTTTAAAGGGATTGGTTTAGCAGATGTGATTATAGGACTAATAGGAATTACTATTGTTGTGTTCCTGTTTTTGTCAAATTTGGCTTTTAAGTATTGGATTATGCTGGCGGTTACACTGTTATTTGTTGTATTGCTGGTAAAAATTGATGATGATCAGACATATGTTCTTATTAATAACATTATAAGGCATTTATCTTATAAAAGAAATTTTGTAAAACATCCGAATAATAGGGCTAAAAAGAAGGAATATGATATTTATGACATTACTCCGTTTAGTAAAATTGAAAATGGGTTAATTGATTTTAATGGGAAATATGTTGCGGGTGTTATTGAGATTTCGCCTGTTGAGTTTAGATTCTACAGTGAGTTTAGACAAAATAATCTTATAGATAAAGTGTTTGGCTCAATTTTAAGAAATTTATCAGGTGAACAGGCTGCAAATCTCGTAAAAATTGACAGACCAATCAACTATGATGATTATATTGTATCTGAAAATCAAAAGATTGCGGAATTAAGGAATGCTTTTTCTAATGGAATGTTAACAAAAGAAGAGCTTGACGTAAGGCTTAATGTTTTGACTCAAAGAAGAGAAGACATTAATTATATAAATAAAGAAGCTCATATTATTAAGGCTTTTCATTATCTTGTTATTTACGATACCGATAAGACTTTGATTGAGGAACAGCTTAGGTTTGCATATGAATCATTAACTGCAAATAATATGAATGTAAAGGTGTTAGACGATAAAGAACTTGCTGTGTTTTTAAAGTATAATTATACGTATGATTTTGATGAGAGAGAAATAGAAAATATTGCTCCAGAGAATTATATGGATTGGATTTTGCCGGACAAAATTGAGATGTTTGGACGCACTATTGAATATGACGGCGTAGTTACGCATAATTTAAGAATTACAGATTTCCCTATGTCGGTTTATAATGCGTGGGGTTATAGACTGTTTGATATTCCTAACACTAAGGTTGTTATGAAACTAAAGCCGGTGGATAAATATCAGGCTGTAAGGCGTATTGATAGGGCGATTGATGAACTTCGTGGGCAGGGAAATGCGACAGGAAAGACAAGTAAAATTATTGAGCTTACTAATCATATAGATACTTTGTCTGAAGTTTTGGCAACGCTTCAGAGTGATAATGAAACACTATTTGAAGTCAATGTGTATATTACGGTTTATGATAGAAGAACTACGGAAGAGAAGGCTAAATCAAGAGTTAATTTTAAGAAACGAGTAAAGAGAGCTCTATCTGAAGAAGGTTTTAAGACTGATGATATGTTTATGCAACAGTTTGATGCATATGTTGGTGGTCAGTTATCTGCATATGATCCGCTAATTAAGAAATCAAGAAGCATTCATTCGACGTCCGTTGCTGCTGTATTTCCATTTGTTAATAGTGTTTTATCTGACGCGGGCGGAATTAACCTTGGTAACAGTAATGGCTATCCTGTTTTCTTGAATTTCTTTAGAAGAGACAGAGAGAGAGTTAACAGCAACATGGTTATTATCGGAAAATCCGGTAGTGGTAAATCTTATGCTACAAAGATGATGCTTACAAATTTAGCGGCTGAGGATAGTAAGGTATTTATTTTAGATCCTGAAAATGAGTATGCTACACTTGCTAAAAATTTGCATGGCAAATTGATTGATGTTGGAAGTGCTAAACAAGGCAGATTAAATCCGTTTCAAATTGTTGCAAGTGTTGATGAAACAGAGGATGAAAATGCGGTTAATACAAGTTTTTCGGCACATTTACAATTCCTAGAGGAATTTTTTAGACAGATTTTAAACGGACTTGATAATGATGCAATGGAATATCTTAACAACTTGATTTTACGTGTGTACGCTACTCGTGGAATTGACGAAACTACAGATATAAGTAAATTAAAACCGGCGGACTTTCCAACATTTGACGATTTATATGATGCTATTTTGTTTGAATATCAAAAGACGCAGGGAGATTATAGTAAAAATAATTTAAGAACGCTTCTTACATACATTTCAAAGTTTTCTACCGGTGGCAGAAACTCTAATTTGTGGAATGGGGAAGCCACGATTTCTACTGAAGAAAATTTTGTTGTGTTTAATTTCCAAAGTTTACTTGCTAACAAAAATAATACAATTGCTAATGCTCAGATGCTTTTAGTATTAAAATGGCTCGATAACGAGATTATAAAAAACAGAGATTACAATATGAAATATAATGCTAATAGGAAAATAATAGTTGTTATTGACGAGGCACATGTTTTTATTGATGAAAAGTATCCTATTGCACTTGACTTTATGTTCCAATTGGCTAAACGAATCAGAAAATATAATGGTATGCAAATTATTATTACACAAAATATTAAGGATTTTGTAGGGACTGAAGAAATTGCAAGAAAGTCTACAGCTATTATAAATGCTTGTCAGTATTCATTTATTTTTGCTTTGGCACCGAATGATATGCATGATTTGTGTAAATTATATGAAAAAGCTGGCGAGATTAATGAAAGTGAGCAAGAGAAGATTATAAATAACGGAAGAGGTCAGGCGTTTGTTGTGACCAGTCCGACGAGTAGAACAAGTATTGACATTGTTGCTGCACCTAGTGTTGAGGAATTGTTTAGTTAGGAGGATGAAAAATGAAAAGATTTGTTAAGTTTATCCCGCTTTTATTTATTCTGTTTATGGTTACTGGCTGTGGTAAAGAAGAAGTGGCATATAGGACGATTGAGGAAATTCGTGGAGATGGAACCGTAAATATAGCTTTTTCAACAGACAGATATCCGTTTATGAATAAGGACACCGGAACTGAAAATAATGAGGCAATGAAAGAAAACGACAAGATATATCATATTGAAGAGCAGATTATTGGGAACTTTGTTAAGAAGAATGCTGTTAAAGTTAATCTTATAAAAACGTCGCGTGCCGAAGTTGCTGAGTTAATAACGGATGGCAGTGTTGATATTGCGTTTGGCAAAATTGAGAAAAATGAAAGTGACAAATTTAAGGTTAATCAATCGTTGGTTTTTGCAAAAGAAGAGCCATATGTTATTACAAATAAGGGGGTTACAATTTTTAGTTTGCATGATTTTGCAGATAAAAAAGTTGCACTTATTTCAGATACTCCGCTTACTTCTTTGGTTAAGAGTGATGTATCCGGTGTTGCTTCGGATATTAAGCAGTACAAGAGTTTAGATAATGCGATTGACCAATTACTTTTATACAATATTGATGCAGTTATTTGTTATAAAAACGAGGCAGAAAATGTAGTTTCCGAGAATGCTGACACGTTAGAAATTAATACTTTGGCAGACTGGAAACTGCTTGAGTATGTTGGACTGGTCGCAAAGGGAAATGATGAATTACTTACTGAGGTAAATAATGTTATAAATGAGTATTTTTATCCTACTTTAGAAGAAGAGGAGATTTAGTTTTGATAAAGAATATTATAGTGTCGATTGCAAAGTGTTTTGGGTATGTTATTTTGTTCGGCGTTTGCCAGTCATTTCTTTTGAGTGCTATACCAAGTGACATATTACTTAGTACTATTTTTAGTTCACTTATATTTATTTGTTTAGTGTTCGTGATGGCACGGATTTTCAGGTGGGAGTTTAGTGAGAGGTTAGGAATTAGGAGAATTTCAATTAAGAGTGTTTTATTTATTATATGTTTGACTCTTTTTATTAATCTCGTGATCCAAAGTGTGCAACTTTTGTTTGCAGAAGGCATGAGAAATGATATGATAAATTCTCTTGAAAGCGATTTTTCTAACGGAAAGAGCATTATAGGATTTTTGGCTATAGTGATTTTTGCTCCGATGTCCGAAGAGCTACTTTTTAGGGGGTTGTTGTTTGGCGAGCTAAAAAAGAATATTAATGTATACATTGCTGGGTTATTACAAGCAACCTTGTTTGGAATTATACATGGCAATATTATTTGGGGGATGATTGCTTTTTTATCGGCAGTATTTTATGCTTTCTTATTTGAACGATTTAATAGCATTTTTGCACCGTTAGTCGGACATATGTCAGTTAATTTGTTGGCGTTTATTTTACTTTGAGGAGAGGATTGAGTAATATGGAGATTGTTAGGGAGAATAATGAAGATGGAATTGTTTTAAAGTTAGGGGGCAAACTTGATACAAATACTGCTCCGGAGCTAGAAAATGCTATTACAGAGCTTTTAGTTAGTGATGAAGTTAAAAACTTAGAGTTAGATATGGCAGGTGTTACATACCTTAGTTCAGCAGGTCTTAGAGTATTACTTAGTACACAGAAAAAGATTAATGCTTTGCAAGGGCAGCTAGTTATCACGAATGCTAGCAAAACATTAAAAGAAGTGTTTGAGATTACAGGATTCATGGGAGTTTTGACTATTGCATAAGTGTATTCTGAATTTTTGATGAAATCTATTGAATTTTATTCTTTAAATGATATCATTTTTAAAAAGGAGTGTGAGGAAAATGAAAATGTTAAAAAGAATGTTGGTTGTTTTGATGATAATTATTATTTTTGCATTGTCATTTTCCTTAAGTTCTGTTTCTTTTGAATTTTTTAATCATTGCTGCGTTCATAATGGATGTATTATATGTACATTATACAATCTAGTACAGAATTTTAGCTGTGTGGTGCTGATTGCTTTAATGTTTAAGTTAATAATCGAAGTTATTAGAAATTATTGTGAGAATACTAGATATAGAAGTTTTAAATTGTTACCGGTTGAGTTGAAAGTTAGAATTAATGATTAAACAGGCTTCTTCTATGATTATTTGTCAATTTCAAAGGAGATGCTTAATATGAGAAAAAATTTTAATACCTTTTTGGTATTCTTTTTTGCGTGCTTTTTAATTCTTTGTAGTACCGGATGTGGAACAAAAGAAATATCCGGTAATTTAGAGTCGGACAAGTTAAAGGTAATTGCAACCATTTTTCCGCAATATGATTTTGTCAGGGCTGTAGCCGGAGATAAAGTTGAGTTAAGGATGCTTTTGTCTCCCGGTGTTGAATCACATGGATTTGAACCAACTTTACAGGATATAAGTGATATTGAAAAAAGCGACTTATTTATATATGTTGGCGGGGAAAGTGATGAATGGGTTAATGATGTTTTATCGACTGTTAATTCTTCTTCATTAAAAACAATTTCGCTTATTGATGCGGTTAGCACCCTTAAAGAGGAAGAAGTAGAAGGAATGGAAGAAGACGAAAACGAACATGAAGAGGATGAAAATGAGGTAGATGAGCATGTTTGGACTTCGCCGGTAAATGCTATAAAAATTGTTAATAAGATATGTGATACTTTATGTGAATTGGATGTTGAGAATTCAGAATATTACAAAAGTAATGCGAGCGAATATGTGAAAAAATTAGAAAAATTAGATAGTGATTTTTTGGAAGTTGTAGAAAACGCTAGGGTTAAGACTTTGGTATTCGCCGAGAGATTTCCTTTTAGATATTTGACTGAGCAATACGGTTTAAAGTATTATGCGGCATTTAAAGGCTGTTCTTCTAATTCGGAGCCAAGCCTTGCTACAATTAATTTCTTAGCACAGAAGGTAAAAGACGAAAAAATCTCAAAGGTTTTATACACTGAATTTTCTAACGGAAACGTGGCAGATGCTATATGTAATATGACAGGCTCCACTAAAGCCGAACTTCATTCTTGTCATAATGTGTCTAAAGAAGATTTTAACAATGGTGTTACGTACTTAGAACTAATGGAAAGAAATGTAGATGTTTTAAGGGAGGTACTTAAGTAATATGTCACTAATAACATGTAGAAATTTAAGGCTTTCATATGATGGTAGGTTAGTTGCAAAGGACATTTCTTTTGAGGTAAATGAAGGAGATTATCTGTGTATTATCGGTGAAAATGGCTCAGGGAAGTCTACGCTTATGAAAGCAATTTTAGGATTGCTAAAACCAGAAGAGGGTAGTATTGAATTTAATGATGGATTAAAGCAGACTGAGATAGGATATATTCCACAGCAAACGCTTGTACAGAAGGATTTTCCTGCTTCTATTAAAGAAGTTGTGTTATCAGGCACATTAAATAGTTCAAAATTTAAGCCATTTTATTCGCGAGAAGATAAAGTTATTGCTAAACGCAATATGAGACTTTTAGGACTTACCGATGTGCAAAATAAATGCTACCACGATTTATCCGGCGGGCAACAGCAACGTGTGTTGCTTGCAAGAGCTTTGTGTGCTACAAAAAAAGTACTACTTTTGGATGAACCTGTAGCAGGTCTTGACCCTCTTGTCACTGCAGAACTTTATGAGTTAATAAGTAAATTAAATAAAAAGTACGGAATAACGATAATTATGATTTCGCATGATGTATCTATGATTACAAAAGATGCAAGTCATATTCTGCATTTATACCATAAGCCGTTGTTTTATGGAACTAGGAATGATTATATGAAAACAAAATTTGCAAAGGCTTTTTTGGGAAGGGGTGAATAGTATGACGATTAGTGAAATTTTTTCAAATCCGCTTTTATTTAAAATTGTTGTGAAGGCACTTGTTGTAGGAATTCTTGTCTCGCTTTGTGCATCACTTTTGGGGGTCAGTTTGGTACTAAAAAGGTTTTCTATGATTGGCGACGGACTTTCACATGTGGGATTTTGCACACTAGCTATTGCAACGGTTTTGGGACTTAAGGAGTATTCTTTAGAAATAGGAGTACCGGTTGTAATTATTACTGCGTTCTTTTTATTGCGTTTGACTGAAAATAGTAAACTAAAGGGAGATTCTGCTTTAGCTTTAGTATCTACAGGCTCTATTGCTCTTGGTAGTCTAGTATATAATTTTTCAGACACTAGAAATACAGATATTTGTAATAGTTTGTTTGGGTCGGCGTCTATTATCACTCTTACAGATAAAGATTTAATTTTGAGTATAATTTTGTCGATTGCTACAATTGTTCTATTTGCATTGTCATACCATAAACTTTTTGCAATTACATTTGATGAGAATTTTTCACGAGCTACAGGCATAAAGGTAAGTGTATATAATGTTTTATTGGCTGTTTTGACAGCAATTACTGTGGTAGTCGGAATGAGAATGATGGGGGCTATAATGATTTCAGCACTTGTAGTTTTTCCGGCATTGTCAGCGATGAGAATTTGCAAGAGTTTTTGGAGCGTGGTTGTTACTTCAGCGATTATTTCTGTTTTGACATTTATTATTGGATTTTTTGTGGCATGTAAGCAGTCTTTTCAGACAGGAGCTACAGTTGTTTCTGTTCAAGTTATTACCTTTGTAATTTTTGCATTTTTGGGAGTGCTTATTGGTAAAGGTATTTTTAAAAGAGGTAAGGGGGATAGAGAATGAGGTTGAGACTTTTTAGCATTATTTTTTTAAGCATGATAATATTTGCAGGTTGCTCAAACAAAGTAGCTACTACAAGTGGGGGTAATTCTGTTGATTTAGATATTACAGAGAAAATGTATCTGACATATATCAATGAAATTTATACCAATCCTTCAGCGTATTTAGGAAAGCGGATTAAGATTGAAGGAATGTATACTGAGGAATATGTTGAGCCGACTAAAATGATTTATCGATATGTTTACAGGAGTGGCCCTGGGTGCTGTGGAAATGATGGGAGTATGTGTGGTTTTGAATTTTATACTGACGGCGAATATCCTAGTGAAAATGATTGGATTGAAGTTATAGGCACTCTTGAACAGTATGATGAGGATGGGATGAAATATTTGACTATAAAGGCAGATTCCGTTGCAGTTAAGACCGAGAGAGGGGCTGAAGTTATTACTCAGTAATTTGAAATATGTTATTCTGTGTGATATGATTTTATAGACGGTTCACAATTATATTAAGTGAATACTATAAATTACATGGGAGGGATTGTATGCGTAAAATTATTGGCTGGATATTGGTTGGCATTGTGTTGTTAATTATTGGTATAGGCATTGCTTATTTGACTGATGCTGATAGGGTAAGGAGTAGTAATATTTCGAAAATAAATGAGATTGCGAAAAGTGTTGAAGCACAAGAGGTAAGCGAGAGATTTGACGCTAATATTGGTATAGATGTAGGTGGCGAACTTGTTGAAGAATTTATGGCATATTTTGAAACGGGAGAAGAAGGATTGCCAGCTACAGTTGAAGTTAGAGAGCAAATGGTTGAGATAAAATTTGTAAGTGATTTTTTAGAAAACCAGGTTTATATTTTTGATAAAAATGACAAGTTAACTTTGTATAAGACAGTTTCTAATACTGTAGGCGGAGAGATAAGGTATTATTTTAAGGGCGAAAAAAATATTGATATTCAGTTTGATTACGCCGAAGAAAAAGCAAATGAGAATGCAGATGCTGAGAATGTTGAAGAGATAATTAAGAGAAGTAAACTTGTTTACGACAAATATTTGAAATAGATAAATACCTAGCCGGTTTGTAGAGTGGATTAGCAGAAGTAGTATAAAAGATTGTGAAAAGGGTAAGAAGGAATTTATCCGTTGGACGTACACAAACAAAAAGAATTTGAATATAGTAGTGTAGCAAGTTCTTTTTGGAGGTGTACGCTATGCTTTTTTTAGTTGCTATTCGCTACATAATGGATAATTTTTTCTTTTTCCTAGGTTATCTCGGGAGTGGGATGAATGCTTTCCCAAAACCATTGTCTGCAAAAGAAGAAAAGATGTATTTTGATTTGTATAAGACCGGTGACGAAGATGCAAAAAACATTCTTATTGAAAGAAATATGCGTCTTGTTGTACATATCGTAAAAAAGTATTCTACTCAATGGGGAGACAGTGACGACTTAATTTCGATAGGAGCAATTGGACTTATAAAGGCTGTAACTACATTTGATGCGGATAAAGCCAGCAGATTTGCAACTTATGCTGCAAAGTGTGTTCAAAATGAGATTTTAATGTATCTTAGGAGTTCTAAAAAAATGAGTAATGAAGTTTCTATAGATGAACCAATTGGACATGATAAGGAAGGAAATTCCATATCGCTGATTGATGTACTTGAATCTGGCGAAGGGGATGTTTACGAGACTGTTGAGACAAAAATAAAGGTTGCGGAGTTAAAAGAGAAAATGAAAGAGATTTTAACTGAACGAGAGCTTGACATTGTTAGAATGAGATATGGATTAAATGGAGAAAAAGAGAAAACTCAAAAAGAAATTGCGAATGAATTAGGAATTTCACGCTCTTATGTGTCGAGAATTGAAAAAAAGGCACTTGAAAAAATAAATGGCGGATTAAAACAATAAAGAAGGATATTTTAAATAATGGTCGAAAAAATATTATTGGGAAAAATTAATATAATTTTATTTGTTTTTTTGCCGATATTATTTTAGTAGATTGAGAAATCATTACTAATAGGGATTTTTATTAAAAAAGACTATTTCTTAAACAATGGATGTTTAAATATGAGGAGGAAGATATAATGGACGAACAAAAGTTTATGCCCGAAGGCTGGGATTTAGTTGGAGGAGGAATAGACGAAGAACAAGAGAGGAAAATTGCTTTTTTAACAGAAGCAAAGGAGAAAAATGAAACTTTAGAAGGATTGGTCACGATGGCTGATTCGGATTTTAATCTTTATGTTGATTTAGACGGAGTAAAAGGAATAGTACCTAGAGTAGAAGTTAGTTCTACGGTAGAAGCAGATGGCTTACCACGTCCGGTTGCGTCTATTACGAAGGTTAATAAAAGGGTACAGTTTAAAATTAAAGAAATTAATAGGAAAGAAAATGGTGAAGTAGAGGTTATTTTATCCAGAAAAGCCGTTGAAATAGAAGTTAAAAATTGGATGTATAAAAACCTAAAAGAAGGAATGGTTTTAAGTGGTATTGTTAGAAATATGGAGCAGTATGGTGCGTTTGTAGATATTGGCGGTGGCGTTACCGGGTTACTTCATATTGAAGATATTTCGGTTGCAAGAATTATGCATCCTAATGAAAGATTTAAAATCGGGGATAAAATTAAAGTTATGGTAAAAAGCTTTGACAGAACTACCGGAAAGATAGTTCTTACGCATAAAGAACTTCTTGGAACATGGGAAGATAACATTAAAGATTTTAGAGAAGGCACAACTGTTATCGGAATAGCAAGAGCACGTGAAAAAAATGGAATTTTCGTTGAATTAAGACCTAATTTGGTTGGACTTGCGGATCATAAACCTGGGGTTGAATATGGTCAAAGGGTTAGTGTATTTATAAAGAAAATTATTCCCGAAAAGAAAAAAATTAAGTTGGTTATCGTTGGTTAGTCTTTGATTTAGATAGAAATATAATTTATATATGTTTCATATTTATGGAACATAATGGAGGTTATGATTATGATTAATGATAAAGAGGTTAAAGCGACAAAATCGCCTTTTGCGATGCGTCCAAATGAGGAAAAAGTTTATGATGGAAAAACAGGTTATTCAAATGTAAATCAGGCTGTTTTTATGGTAGATATGGGATATGTTAACGAACTACATTTTGTTATGCTTGAACTCATAAGCAGATTTGAATTTATTACCTCACGTCAGATATATCAATTACTTCAAATGAAGGGAATTGAGATAAAAGACCAGAACAAAGTTAATGCAAGATTAGAAAATTTAATAAAGGCTAGAGCTATTGCAAAATACTATTTTAAAAGTGATGAAGGCAATGGAATTTATAGAATCTTTTGCTTGGACAAGGCAGGGAAGTATCTTCTTAATTCTAGAGAAATAAGAACAGAATGGGTGCCTACAAATAACACAAAACCTGTTCATCTTATTAAAAAGAGATTAGCTGGTAACCAAGTTATAATTGCTTATATGATGAAAGCAAAGTATTTTAAAAATTATGTGGTTGATCCTGTTCTTATGGCAAAACGTCAGAATATTAGATTTAAGGTTTCAGGCGGCGTGGTAAGTCTTGAAAAAGACGGAAAGGTTGTTGACTTAGTTTTTGAAGCTGTAAGACGCGAGCTGGGGTGGGAAGAGAAATTTATTACGAAAATGCAGTTATATGCTGAATTTTATGAGTACTATAATATGCATGACTCTGGGTTTGATGCACCTCCTCAATTGGTACTTTTAGGTGAAGATGATACTCATTTGGTAGAAATTTTTAAATTGATTGTAAAAAATAAGCTTAATTTAAAAGATTGTAAGCCTTTATATACAACGGATTTACGTCAGTTAGATGAGAATTTGGAA
>CAZXFU010000028.1:0-16705 GCA_964640345.1 uncultured Eubacteriales bacterium | reverse complement strand
TTCAAATTATTCAGCAACTTTAGATGTGCTTACTCTAATACCAGGTCCCATTGTAGATGAAACACTGATACTCTTTAAGTATTGACCTTTAGCTGAAGACGGTTTTGCTTTTACAATAGCACTCATAAGAGTCTTAAAGTTTTCAGCAAGTTTTTCTTCACCAAAAGATGCTTTACCGATAGGACAGTGAATAATATTAGTTTTATCTAATCTGTACTCAATCTTACCGGCCTTAATATCAGCAATAGCCTTAGTTACGTCCATTGTAACTGTTCCTGATTTAGGGTTTGGCATTAATCCTTTAGGTCCCAATACTTTACCAAGACGTCCAACAACACCCATCATATCAGGTGTAGCAATAATAACGTCAAAATCGAACCAGTTTTCGCCTTGAATCTTTGCAACTAATTCTTCTCCACCGACATAATCTGCACCGGCAGCTTCTGCTTCTTTTACTTTATCTCCCTTAGCAAAAACTAAAACTTTAACAGTTTTACCTGTTCCGTTAGGAAGAACTACAACACCTCTAACCTGTTGATCAGCGTGTCTTGAATCAACGCCAAGTCTAATATGAGCTTCAACACTCTCATCAAACTTAGCTTTAGCTGTTTTTACAACTAATGAAAATGCTTCATCAACGTCATAAAGTTTATTAGCGTCAACAAGTTTTACGCTTTCATTATACTTCTTACCATGTTTCATTATTTTACCTCCTCTGGTACAAACGACTTACTAACTCACGTTTTCAGTCTCCCTAAATTAATAACCGTATTGTGTAGACGACAAAATTTAAAAAATTAGTCCTCTACAACAATACCCATACTTCTTGCAGTACCAGCTACCATACTCATAGCTGTTTCTAATGATGCTGCATTCATATCTTGCATTTTTACTTCTGCAATCTTCTTAACTGTTTCTTTTGAAACTTTAGCAACCTTATCACGGTTTGGTTTTGCAGATGCAGTTGCAATTCCTGCTTCTTTCTTTAATAAAACTGCTGTAGGCGGTGTCTTTGTAATAAATGTGAAAGACTTATCAGCGTAAATTGTGATAACTGCCGGAACAATCATGCCTGGTTGGCTTGCAGTTTTTTCATTGAATTCTTTACAGAATTGCATAATATTAATACCGTAAGGTCCAAGAGCAGGTCCGATTGGTGGTGCTGGATTAGCTTTGCCGGCTTCACATTGTACTTTAACATTACCTATAACTTTCTTAGGTGCTGCCATTCTTAGTCACTCCTCTCCTATATTTTTTGTATCTGTGTAAATTCAAGTTCCGCAGGTGTTTCCCTGCCAAACATTGACACTAATACTCTAACTTTGTGTTTTTCCATATTTATTTCTTCAATTATACCAATAAAATCTTTTAACGGTCCTGACATAACCTTAACATTGTCGCCAACTTCAAAATCAACAACTACATCAAGTTCTTCAATACCCATATTTAAGATTTCAGTATCAGTAAGTGGTTCAGGCTTAGCTCCGGGTCCCACAAACCCGGTAACACCTCTGACGTTTCTAACAACATACCAAGTGTCGTCATTCATATACATCTTAACCAAAACGTACCCAGGGAAAACCTTTTTCAAAGATGTTTTTCTTTTTCCATCTTTGATTTCAATTTGCTCTTCCATAGGAACAATAACCTCTAAGATTTGATCTTGAAGTCCTCTATTCTCAACAATTTTGTCAAGATTAGCTTTTACCTTGTTTTCATAACCTGAATAAGTATGGACAACGTACCATCTTACAGACTCATCGTATTCTTCACGAGGCAATAAAGCCACCCCCTATTTACCCAATTAAACCGGAAACTCCATTTGTAATAAGTTCGACCAACTTAAAACTACACATATCAGCTAAAACGATATATGCACCAATAAGTCCTGAAATAACTACAACAGACAAAGTCCCCATTCCAACATCCTTTGCACTAGGCCAAACAACTTTCTTTAATTCCGTGTTTGTTTCCTTTACAATATTTCTCATACTTTCACATCCTTACTTAGTTTCTTTATGTTCTGTATGCTTTTGGCAGAATTTACAAAATTTTTTCATTTCGATTCTGTCTGGATCATTCTTCTTGTTTTTCTTTGTATCATAGTTTCTTTGTTTGCATTCACTACATGCTAAAGTGATTTTCTCTCTCATTTTCTACACCTCCAACTTACATTCACACACAAAAAAAGCTCCTATATGGAACGCAATACTAATTTACCATATCTTCCACTAATAGTCAAGCTTTTTTGTAATATTTGCAAAATTTAGCCTAACTTTTTATCAAGGCGTTCCCATGGCAAATCAATATCTGTTCTCCCGAAATGACCGTAAGAAGCGGTTTGCTTATATATCGGTCTTCTTAGATCAAGTGTTTTTATAATACCCGACGGAGTCAAATCAAAATTCTCTAAAACAATATCTATAAGTTCCTCTTCTGTTTTTAATCCTGTGCCAAATGTATCAATACGAACAGAAACAGGCTTTGCAACCCCAATAGCATATGCCAACTGGATTTCGCATTTTCTAGCCAGTCCGGATGCAACAATATTTTTTGCAATATATCTTGCCATATAAGCTGCCGAACGGTCAACCTTTGTTGGATCCTTGCCTGAAAATGCTCCACCGCCATGCCTTGCATATCCGCCGTAAGTATCTACAATAATCTTTCTTCCTGTAAGGCCGGAGTCTCCTTGAGGTCCACCAACGACAAATCTTCCCGTAGGGTTTACAAATATCTTCGTTTTTTCGTCCATAAATTCACTAGAGATTACTTCATTTATGACATATTTTATAATATCATTTCTCAATTCTTCTTGAGAAATATCAGGCGAATGTTGTGTAGATATTACAACAGTATCTACTCTTATCGGTCTATCATTTTCGTCATACTCAACAGTTACTTGAGACTTTCCGTCAGGGCGTAAATACTCTAGCAGCTTGCTTTTTCTCACGTCAGTAAGCCTCTTAGCCAATTTGTGTGCTAAAGCTATCGGCATAGGCATAAATTCAGGTGTATCATCACAAGCATATCCAAACATCATACCTTGGTCTCCGGCACCAAGACTTACAAATTCAGAATTTTTCTCTTCAAGACTTTTTGTAACGCCCATAGAAATGTCCGGAGACTGCTCGTCAATATTTGTAATAACTGCACATGTGTTTCCGTCAAATCCATACTTTGCTCTGTCATATCCGATTTCTAAAACTGTATCCCTTACTACTTTTGGAATATCAACATAACATTCCGTAGTAATCTCGCCCATAACATGAATCAAGCCAGTAGATGCTGTTGTCTCGCAAGCAACTCTTGCATTCGGGTCCTTGCTATAAATTGCATCTAATATTGCGTCAGATATTGCATCGCACATTTTATCCGGATGACCCTCAGTAACAGATTCTGATGTAAATAATTTTTTCGCCATGAATATATTCTCCTCCTTTATCATATTACCCATTTTACTACTATATATTACTTTTTTCAAGCATAACCGGTGGCTAAACACCTTTATAAAACTGACCTGTATATTTTATTTTTTCAATATTTTTCCCATTTTTTACTGATTCTAGTACTCTTCTTCTTTCATTTGTGTTTTCGTCTAGGAAATATACTCTAAAATAATCAACATTTCCATTTAATTCTCTAATAGCATCCGGTACATATAATATTTTGTTATTTAATATCTGCATCCTGCAAACAGCTTTATCTGTGATTATCGGAAATTCTTCGCCAACCCTGTCCTTTAAATAAAACCGGTTTATTTTGCACAAATTGCATCTTGTTCTACCTGTCATTTCAGAGCCAATCGCACAATGCTCACTTATCATAAGAGGTAATCTACCATAAACAGTAACCTCTTTTCCCAAATCGGTTTTTATTTGCTTTATTTCCTCTAAATTAAGTTCAAAAGACAAATTAACACCTTTTATTCCATATAATTCCTTTAACATTTTACAAGTATATGAGTTAAAAACATTAAAAGAAAAATCACAATACTTATTTTTAGCATTTTTAAATATATTAATATGTTCAACATTCCCAAGCAAAATGCTGCCATACTCTTTATTGTACTCACAATTTTTGCTTACTGCATATAAATACGGCACAACTTCTTTACCTGAGAATTTACTGCAAAGTTCTTCGGTAAAGCTATTTATCGGCACATATATTCTATCTGCCAGCTCTAGTCCTTCTAAATTGCTTGTATCATATAAATATACGGAAATTTTAGTTTCTCTTTTTTTGTCATCTGGCAAAATTGGTTTAATTTTCGAATCATTAACTTTTCTCTCTAAAGAACCTCTTTTTTCTTCAAGCCTAGTCACTGCCGTTCTTCTAATTTCATTCATTATAGACATAGGCACCAAGGCTTTACCATCGATATCAGCTTTTAGTTCATTTAACAAAAAAGGTGTATCTCCTAATTTTGCCAATGATTTGTAGGCATTTTGAAAGTCTAACGGACGATTTAATGCAGGTTCGGCAGCATAATCACTCAAATACTGAATTTCTGTACCATTTTCATCTATTACGTCTAATTTAACATTTTCTCCAACGTGAGCGTACAGTTTCATATCTACATTAACTTTTCTGTGACATTTACCATCTGTAAATTCTTTTAATTTTAAATTAAGTTCTTTATCTGAAATTTTATAAACTTTATCATCTTTATTTATTTTTCCGCTAATATCTCCAACCGTAACTACTTCGCCTTTTAAAGCATTTTTTACCTGCTTTTTATTAACTTCAATATAAGTTACAATATTCCCGGGTAAAAAATCGTTTACAACTTCTATACCGTCTCCCATATTTAAGTCTTCATCTAAAACCAGCTTTACAAGTTTCCGTTTTGCATCATATTCTAAGACTTTCCCAAGATAAATTCCCCAATGCTTCGGTCTTTCATAACTCATTAACTTACTATCTGATTCTCCGTAATAATATCCACGTGAAAATCCGCCACGATTAAAAACTTGTGCTAGTTTTTTTATATCTTCTTCATCAACTTTGTATTCATTCTCACGCCCGACCTCGATCAATTCATACGCTAAATCAATATATTTTCTATAAATACTTGTAACACAGGCAACATATTCAGGTGACTTTAATCTTCCCTCTATTTTTAGTGAAGTAACGCCACACTTTATAAGCCTTACTAAATCATTTATACCACACAAATCCTTAGGACTAAGTATGTACTCACGCTTTATCTCATCTTTTTCCTTGCATAATGTATATTTTAATCTACAAGGCTGTGCACATTTTCCTCTGTTTCCACTTCTTCCACCAACTAAACTACTAAACCGGCATTGTCCTGAATAAGAAATACATAAAGCACCATGCACAAATACTTCTATTTCCATATCAGAGTTTTTACATATATTTTCAATCTCATCTAAAGTTAATTCTCGTGACAAAACAACTCTTTCAAAACCAAGCTTTTCTACGGCTTTTACACCATCTAAACTATATACGGTCCCCTGAGTACTAAAATGAAGCACAGCATCAGGCAAAGTCTCTCTTATTAGTGAAACCAACCCTAAATCCTGGACAATAAAAGCATCGACACCATAGCTATATGCTCTTTTAGCAAACTCTATTGCTTCTTCTATTTCGCTGTCATGAATAAGAATATTTAATGTAAGATGTACCTTTACACCTCTAATATGAGCATATTTAATAGCTTCTTTTAATTCATCATCTGTAAAATTGGCCGCAGAATTTCTGGCGTTAAAGGCTGAGCCACCTAAATACACAGCATCCGCACCGCTTTCAACTGCAGCAATAAATTGTTCATAACCTCCGACAGGAGATAAAAGCTCAATTTTCTTTTTCATAAAATTCTCCTTTTTGCAAAACAAAAGGCCGATATAATACTCGACCTCATACAAACAAACTATTCATCCCAGTTAGTCCAAACACTTTGAACATCATCATTATCTTCTAACGCATCTATCAATCTTTGGAGCTTCACAGCAGTTTCTTCGCTAACAGCCACATAATTTTGAGGGACATATTTAATTTCTGCCTCAATAAAATTAAGCTTGTTAGTTTCTAGCATCTCTCTAACACTCGAGAAAGTTTCGGGAGAAGTAATAATCTCATAACATTCATCATCAGCCGAAAAATCATCTGCTCCGGCATCTAGTGCCATCATCATTAATTCTTCTTCGTTTAATTTATCATCTTTCTCTATAACAATAACACCTTTTCTATCAAACATATAACTAACAGAACCTGATTGCCCTAAATTTCCTCCATGCTTATCAAATAAATGACGCATATCTCCTGCAGTTCTGTTTCTGTTGTCCGTTAAAGCCTCAACAATAATAGCAACTCCGGCTTGACCATATCCTTCATACATCAAAGCCTCGTAATTTGTAGTATCACCATCTCCGACAGCTTTTTTTATACTTCTTTCAATATTGTCATTAGGAATATTGGCAGCCTTAGCCTTAGCAACAACATCTCTTAATCTTGAGTTAGCATCTAAGTTAGGTCCACCTGCTTTTACAGCAACAGCAATCTCTCTTCCAATCTTAGTAAAAATCTTACCTCTTGCAGAATCCGCCTTTTCCTTTTTATTTTTTATATTCGCCCATTTTGAGTGTCCTGACATAATATAACCCCTTTCAAAAAACTTCATTTATAATGCGTATGTATTATATACTATTTCTCATTATTTGTCAAAAGCATTTATACGCCAATTTTTTGCATTAAATTAAGCCTATTTCATGTGCAAGTACATTACTAATTAATTTAGCTCTTTGCGATCAAGTACCTTTCCATCTAAGTTTTTTAGCTCAATTGTATTATCTGTAAGCACAATATAGCTATTTTCCGTTCCGCCTCTCGGAAGTGAAACAGAACCTGTATTGGCTATAATAATGTCTTGCTCTTTTTTTATAAAACCTTTATGAAGATGCCCAAATATAATAATATCTCCGTAATAATGCGGGAACTCCCAATTTATTCTATTTCCATGTGTTAAATAAACCTTCTTTTTACCGATATTAAGTTCTAACGAATCAATAAATGAAAATCTTGAAACCATCTCGTCTACTTCGTTATCACAATTACCACGTGTACAAACTATTTTATCCCACATATCATTAAGTAAACTTTTCACTTTCTCTTCATCATATTCTTCACTGGTGCCAGAACCATGATAATAAATGTCTCCCAATAAAATTAACTGCTCTGCCTTTTCTGATTTAAATCTTTCTATTAGTTTCTTTGCGTAATAAACGTATCCATGTATGTCAGACGCCACAACTACTCTCATATCTCAACCTCCGGATTATTTAATTACTTACTGCACAATAAAGCTCGTTAGATGATTTCTCTAACGAGCTCCATTTTCTAGCCATTTAGCAACTCATTAATATCCACACTTTGCAATAAAGCCATAACATATTTTACATATGCTAAATACACAACAAACATAAATATCGAAAGGTATATAAGTGCTTTGCCAAAGGTACGTTTATCTGTATCTTCATAAGTACTGAAAAACACTCCTAAAAAAACTCCTATAAGTTGCCCAAGAATCGGGAACGTACATAAAGCGGATATAAATACTTTTGCAATATTTGACATAGGATTCGTGTATTCTAAACTATGTCTTACTTCAGCTTTGTAAATATAATCCTTTGGTTCACCGTTTGACCCTATTTCAAAGTTTATTCTTGGTTCCTCATTATTTATATCATTCGTATCAATATTATTTTCAACTATAACATTTTTCTCTTCTTCACTTTGCGTATTGGCTACATTTACAGTAGTTTCTGCATCATCTTTTATAATTTCTTTAGGCTCTTCTGATACTGTTTGATTGCAAAATGGGCACTTTTGGCTTCTTATATGTATCTTTTCTCCGCAATGTTCACACTTCTTATATTCCATAAAACTTCTCTCCTATCTAAATTCCCATAATGTGGTAGCCGTTATCCACGTACAAATTCGAGCCGGTTATACCACGTGACAAATCACTTAGTAAAAACACAGTGGCATCCCCTATTTCAGCAGGTGTAACAGGTTTTTTTAGCGGTGATTTCTTCTGAACAATTTCAAGCATATTATTAAAATCGTTAATTTCTCTTGAAGAAATTGTTTTTATAGGGCCTGACGAAATAGAATTTACCCTAACCCCCGTTGGTCCAATTTCATTAGCAAGATATCTAACGTTAGCCTCTAGTGCTGCTTTAGCGGCTCCCATCAAATTATATCCCGGCATAACCTTACTTGCTCCGTAATAGCTTATAGTTACAATGCTTCCTCCGTCTGCCATAACATTTTTTGAATACTTTGTGACTAAAATCAAGGAATACGACGTAACATCCATAGCTTTAGCATAACCCTCTTTAGACGTTTCTAAAAAATCCTTTTTCAAGTCCTCTTTTTGTGCATGAGCAATACAGTGAACAACACCATGTATCTCTTTATATTGCCTTTTAATCGTTTCAAAAACCCAACTTACTTCCTCTTCATTTTCAACATTACATTGCATTGCCATATGATTACCGCCAAACTCATCAATCAATGTAGTAACAGAATCTTTTTCCCTTTCACTTTTATATGTAAATATCAAATTAGCACCTTGATCATGACAACATTTCGCTATTCCCCAAGCTATACTCCATTTATTCCTTATTCCCATAATTAAAATATTTTTACCTTCAAGTAGTCCCATCAAAATCACTTTCCCTTCTTATTCTAATTTTTCCTTGATGTATATTTTATTAAAAAATTGCAATTCTTTAATTATTTCATCTGTGACATTAAAAGAAAACAACTTTTTTAAATCACTTTGCACAATATACCTAATTGCTGCAATTGTTCCGGGCAACATACGAATTAAGGACTTATCTATTATTCCACAATTATTACAAACCATACCGTTTTTTTTCATGCTAAACCCGATAATATCTTTACTTCCACACTCAACACAATTCGCTACACGAGGACTGTAGCCAAGTAAACATACGCCCTTTAACTCATATATATTTTTTACCAATTCGTAATTTTTACTGCCTTCTGCCAAAAGATATATGGTATTTAAAAGTAACTTCAAAATTGGCACTGAAGTCTGATTCTCTTGTATATTCTTTTTCATAAACGTAATACATGACATTGCACAATCTAATTTATCGTAATCAACTCTAAGAGGATAAAATGCTTCTATAAGCTCAGCCGAATTTATATAATAAGTCAATCCATTCCCTCTATATAGCACTAAATCGCAAAAAGCAAACACCTGTGAAGTCGCCATAAGCTTGTTTCCCATTCGTCTTGCTCCTTTTGCAACACAACTTATTTTGCCTAAGTCAGGAGTAAGGATTGTAAGCATTTTATCTGCTTCTGAGAAATTTGTTTCAGCTAATACTATCCCCTTAGTCTTTACTATCTTTCTTGTATCCACTTTTCCTCCAAATAAATCTCTTACTTCGTTTTAAGAACCTTATTTAAATCCTTAGACGTTTCTATTTTATATTGCTCCATCGTCTTGTACAACAAATATGTTTCAATTGAACCTGTACTCTTAAAATATTTCCATAATTCTTCTTTTAGCATATTCTTTCCTCCATCCGTAAATTATGGGCACTAAACAAAACTTTGTTTAATAATAATTTCCCCTTTATCTACTGTAAAATTCCTTGATAATTATTCCAAAAAATTAAGCTTTTTTAACTCAGATTCACTATTTCGCCAATCTTTTCTAACTTTTACCCACACTTCTAAAAAAACTTTCATATCTAAAAACTTTTCTATGTCTATTCTAGCACAAGTTCCTATTTCTTTTAACATCTTACCGCCTTTACCGATTATAATCGGCTTATGTGACTCTCTTTCGCAGTAAATATTTGCACTAATATCTATAATTTCTTTTCCAACCCGCTTCTTCATTTTCTCTACTTCAACAGCAATTCCGTGAGGTATTTCATCAGCCAACAAATCTAACGCCTTTTCCCTTATAATCTCGGCAACCATAACTTTCTCAGGACTATCCGTAATCATATCTTCCGGGTAGTATTGAGGTCCATAAGGCAGCCTCTTAACAACGGCCTCTATAACTTTATTTGCATCTTCTTTATTATACGCCGAAACAGGAATAATCTCATCAAACCTATATAGTTTATTGTACTCGCTAATAACCTGCAAAATATCTTGTTTTTCCTTTAGGATATCTACTTTATTTAAGAGTAAAATAACAGGACATTTTACCTTATTTAATTTTCCTAAAAACAAATCAGTATTTGTACGTCTTGTCAAATCAACCATGGCAATAACTACATCAGTTCCAGAAATAGACTCATTTATGCTCTTATCCATGACCTTAGAAAGACGTGTATGAGTCTTATTAACTCCAGGGGTATCCAAAAAAACTATTTGATAATTCTCATCTGTCAAAATTCCCTTAATTGCATTACGTGTAGTTTGTGGCTTATTTGAAGTAATTGCAATCTTTTCACCTATGATGGTGTTAATTAATGTAGACTTTCCAACACTCGGATTCCCTATTATAGCTACAAATCCGGATTTAAATTGTTCACTCATATTATGCCTCCAAAGAATTTCATTTGTTCTAACTATAAATTATCATTTTTAGTGTCAAGATTTCAAGTATTTTGACTATTTATTTTTATGTAATGAAAAGATTTCTTTACGAATAACAGAAAGGGAGGCTACGGAAAAAGCCATTGCAAATAAAAAAGCGGACGAAATCCACATTTTTTATTTGCAATGGCTTTTTCCGTAGCCTTGCAAAAATTACATTTAATTATCTTATAAACGCCATAATTTCAGACAAGCTTGTAAGCTGCTTTGCAGTAACATTAGAAAATTCTACCGCATACGCATTTACACCGCTTCCCATTTCAGTTCTTCTTTTAACTGTTCCTTGTAAATTAAGCGTATTATCATCTTTAATTCTGTTCCTTAAGGTAAGAACCGCTTGAATATCATCATTTACATCAAAGCTAGCAGTTGTTGTGAATTTCATTCCTCCAGCTGATATGTCTTCAAGACCAATTTCATGCCATGTTCTTTTATCAGTAGTTATGTTAAATATTCCCTTTGGATTATCATATCTTGTATGTTTTCTTTTGTTTGCACTCATACATATCCCTCCAGCCTACTATTTATGAGCCTTTTACGTCACTCACATATAGTATTATAGCACAACTTTGGAACATTGTATATATTTTTTTAAATTTATTACTGCAAATTTCATTCGTTTTTTTATTTATGTAATAGGAACTTCCTCTAAAAAAAGCGAATGAAACGAGCAATAAGAAAAGTGGACTTTGCTCACTTTTCTTGTAAATTCTATGTATTTAATGTAACTAACCGTTAATCATATGAACATTAATATGATTATATGGCATAGAAACACCGTTCTTATCAAACGAACGCTTTACTTCTTCAAGTAAATACCAATTTACATCCCAGTAATCTTCTTTTTTTACCCAAACAGCAACAATATACTCTATTGAGCTATCTAAATATGCAGAAACATTTATCAAAGGTTCAGGATCTTTTAACACTCTCTTATCACTATCTACAGCCTCTTTTAATGCTTTTTTTACCTTTTCAATATCGTCATCATATGATGCTGCAAACTTTAATGTCAACTTTCTTTCACTTTCTACATTATAGTTTACAACAGTATCTTCCGAGATTTTCCCATTTGGAACAAAAATCAATTTTTTGTCCGGTGTATCAAGCGATGTATAAAACAATCCAATTTCTTTTACAGTTCCTCCAATACCACATGCTTCAATATAATCACCGATTTTAAAAGGCTTTGTAACAAGAATAGATACACCTGCTGCCAAATTGGCAAGCGAGCTCTGAATCGCCAAAGAAACAGCCAAACCAACAACGCTCAAAGCTGCAATAAGTGTTGTTACAGGTATTCCTAACATTCCTAAAATAATTATCAAAACTAAAAAGTATAAAACATACTTTATAGTTGATTTTATAAAAGTATGAAGACTCTTCTCGATTTTGCTTTTCTCTATTGCACTCGAAACAGCTTTCATAAGAATTTTTATTAATAACAACGCTACAAGCAGCACTATCAACGCAGGTATAAAATTCGTTATTGCAACTTGTGTAGCTGTTATCCCCAATGCTGTTCCAATTTCATTAAATGTTGATGTAACAAATCCCATTTTATTTTCCCCCTCGTATTTTATGTCAAATTCAGATATATTATACAATTATTTACCATGATAAATCAAGAGAAAATCAAAAAAAACATTTACTTTATGTAAACATTGTGCTATAATTTATTTTGTGATTTCGGTACGTGAATTACTGGTTTCCTAATTAGGTTCCAAATCGTACTGCAAAAGTCTTACTTTTGCAAACAATTTTCACAGACGTAACGAAAGGAGATTCAAATGAATTCCAAGGAGTATATTCAATGGAAAAAGTGTCAACAAAAACCGGTGTCCAAGCCAAGACTAAAGACTGCGGTCTCAATGCAGCAAGAAATATTTGCGGCAGAGACGCAGTTGGCAGCTTTGAAGTTTGTTAACGAAGTTGTTAACAAATTGTTTGAGCTTGCTAGCGATCAGAAGATTTTGTCCAAACGATGGATACTCGTACGGATAAAATCTTATGTTGTTGAGATTGCCACTGCCGTGGCGGATTTCGACATAATGGCAGACGAAGATATAATTGATATTCCTCTGCCAAACGATGCCACCGAACTTTTTATTTGGACCGTTGAGGCATTTCTAAAAGATTTCCTCAATGCTGAGGGCTTTTCGTCGATAGGCGATGAAGCACCCAGTCTTAATGGGTTAAAAATCCTTAGCGACCCCGACGATTGGTTCGCAATGGAAATATAATATTTTTTCCCCCTCTTATATTACTTAAGAGGGGGGTTTTTCATGTAATCGTGCCTTTACAAAATTATATTATTCTTTTTTAAGGAATAATACTTATTACAGATATTCTCTAATATCTACTGCCAATTTTTCTTCTAAATTTATAAGACGTTTTGTAATATCTTTTGCAGTTCCCTCAGCTGCTTTATACTCATTCAAATAACGATTTAACGATTTTACGCCCATATTGCAACCATCAGTAATTAAATCACTTATTGTCTCATCTGTAGGTGACACCACCATTTTTGTATTTGTTTTTAGCCACGACATACTTTTAGCAAGCGGATTAGGTTCTTTACCTTCATCTTTATAATTATTAAGTAATTTTTTAGTCTCATTCCCAAGTTTCTCATGTTCGTCTTTGCAAACGGTTAATTTCTGCCTTAATGCTGCATTTTTTACATCTGGCAGAACTTCATCAATAGAACTGACACCCATTTTTATACCCGCATTACATTCTTTTAACAATTCTATTGTATCCTTCTCTATCATAAAATCACTCCTTTTCATTATTTTTACTGCAATACACATTCAAGCAATTTCTACTGTTTGAAATCTTGTAAAGGCATTTCCATCGTGAACGGTCTAAACTCGCCGTTAAACCTCCCTAATATATCGCTGTCCTTCTCAGCAATAAGCACTTCTTTAGTACTTTTTTCATATAAAACTGTGCAAAGCATATACAAGTAATCGGCAGGAGTCTTATTAACATCCTTACCTACACTATCAAAAATTCTTCTAGCAAGCTTATTAAACCCTATATCCCCTGAAAGACGTGAAAGCCTTATAAGATTCATAGCTGCGACAGAATTTACAGCCGGAATCGCACCATCATATATTTCTTTGGGATTTATAATAAGCTTTTCGCTATATTTACTATAAAATAGTATTCCGCCATCATCATCATCCCAAAATTCTTCAATAAGTTTCTCATTTAGCTTTATTGCTCCATCCAAGTACTTGTCCTCATATGTTGCCTGATAAAGTTCAATAAGTCCCCAAATCATAAATGAATAGTCTGTAGAATATGCATTACCAAACGAATTTCCCTTTATATAGTAAGAGCTTAACACTCCGTTGCCTTTATACAAGTGATCCAACACAAACTGTGCAGTATCTTTTGCAATTTTTATATACGCCGGGTCTTCAAGCACTTTTCCTGCCGTAGCAAAAGCTGAAATTGCAAGTCCGTTCCAGCCGGCAGATATTTTTTCGTCAACAAATGGCATCTGCCCTTTTATAATCTCTGAATCTTCGGCAGAATAAAACGCACCCTCCGCAGATAATAAACGCTTTTTCATATATCCAAGTGTTTCATTTACAACTACTTTATAAATATCCTTTTGGATAACTTCATAAGCCTCCAAATACGCCATAGTCATCAAGGCATTTGTATAAAGCATTTTTTCATAATGTGGAGCATTCCAAGATACACTCGTAGCATACCTAAAAAATCCACCGTTATTTTTATCATAAATTTCAGCATTTTGAATATTATCTAATGTCTTTTCCACCATATACAAAGCATATTCGTCACGGTACAAATACCAATAACGCAGTAAAAAGAAAATCTGTTGAGCAAGCGGGAACTTCGGCTCGCTTCCAAAACCTCCAAAGCTATTGTCAAAAATAGACTTCATAATCCATAGTGCATCAGAAGCTGCTTTATCACTAATAGGCTCATTTCCAGCTTTTTTTGAAGTAAGTTTCTTTTTAACTTCATTTGCTACCTCATAAATTGCTTCACGATTTGTATTCCAGGAATTTTTTATTTGCTGTAAAACACTCAAAAAATCCTGACTTCCCCTTTCTTTTTTCACAGGGAAATACGTTCCTACAAAAAAGGGTTCTTTCTTGGGAGTGAGAAAAATATTAAGTGGCCACCCTGCATTCTCTGATAAGCAAAGTGCGGCTTCCATATAAACAAGGTCTATGTCAGGTCTCTCCTCTCTATCTACCTTGATACATACAAAATGCTCATTCAAATACTCGGCAATTTTTTCATCACTAAAAGCCTCTCTCGCCATCTTGTGGCACCAATAACAAGTTGAATAACCAATGCTAAGCAAAATCGGTTTATCCTCTTTTTCTGCCTTAGAAAAGGCATCTTCACTCCACGGGAACCAATCTATCGGATTATCCGCATGTTGTAATAAATATGGCGATTTTTCTTTATATAATAAATTAGGCATACCTTTCACCTCAGAAAAAGTATACCCAAAATTCTTTTTTTTATTCTTATTTAACTATACACTTTTTTAAACAACAAATGAAAAAACCATCACAGCCGTGTAAGTTCGGTAAAAGCGATAACATTCCGTCTTTTAACCCGTTTTTCCACTCATCCGGTATTAATTCAAAATCTGTACAAACCTCAAAGTTCTTATTTTCATTCAAGAACCAACTTACAGTCTCTTGATTTTCCTTAAAAATATTTGTACAAGTACTATAAACTAAAATACCCCCAACTTTTAGATATTTAGAAGCATTTTCTAAAATCTTTCGCTGTGTTTTATTTATATTCTCAATATCATCTTCATCTATGTTAAACTTAATATCCGGCTTCTTCCTTATAACGCCAAGACCGGAGCATGGAACATCAGCAATAATTCTATCAAATCTATCTGTAAATTCTTCATTAAACACGGTAGCATCTAGCCCAGACGTCTCTATACAAGTAACTCCAAGCCTTTTCGCAGTATCTTTAATAAGCTTTAATCTTTGCGGATACAAGTCTGTCGCTAAGATTTTCGCATCATCTTTTACAAGCTGAGCAACATGCGTAGTTTTCCCACCCGGTGCAGCACATACATCTAAAATTTCTTGCCCGGCCTTAGGTTTTAAAAGATGTGCAACAAGTGCAGGAGCCTCATCTTGTAACGTTACAAGACCATTTTTAAACTCATCAGAACTTATAAGCTCCTTCACATTCTCTATATAAATAATATCCGAAATTTTCCCCTTTTTAGCTTTAGGGAATTTCACTAAAATTTCCTCAACCGAGGTCTTTAATGTATTAACTCTAACAGAATCGTACAAAACTTTCTCATTGGCCTTAATTAACTCTTCTGTCTGAAGTAACCCAAATTGTGCTGCCCAAACATCTATAATCCACTTTGGATATGAATAATATACAGATAAAAATTCACTTTTATCCGTAAGCTCCTTAAAAAAGCTATCTTTCTCTTTGCTAGATATGCTTCTAAGAACAGCATTAACAAATCCTGCCGATGATATATGTCCATATTTTTTCGCAAGTTTTACCGCCTCATTGCATGTAGCAGATACAGGAATCTTATCCAAATAATACAATTGAAAAACGCCAAGTCTCAATATATTACGAATAGGAATAGCAATTTTATTAAATTTAATCTTAGATGATTTCTTTATTATAAAATCAATTGCAATTTTGTTCGTAACAACACCGTAAACAAGCTGAGTGACAAATGTTTTATCCACTTCTGAAAGCTCAGTCCTATTTAATTCACTACTTAGCAAAATATTTGAAAAAGCCTTATTTTCATCAATTTGCATAAGAATATGTAACGCTGTCTCGCGAGCACTCTTCATACTTTCCCCCCCATTAATACGCATTGTCTATTTGAATAACAAGATTATATCTCATGTCTTTTTCCTTTACTTTTTCTTTTATAATCTGCACCACTTCATTGCGCTCAGAAAGTTTCATTTCAATCGGAACAGCAAGATCAAAAATAAGGTTTATATTATTTTTGCCATCAACCATTCTAAAATCATGTATAGAAAACTCCGGATTTACTGTCGTAACAATTTCTTTAACCATGTCT
>CAZXFU010000027.1:10201-16988 GCA_964640345.1 uncultured Eubacteriales bacterium | reverse complement strand
ATATTAATAGTGGCTGCAGTAATCTTTCCGTCTTCAATTGCCGGACCGTAAACAGCTAAAGGCTTTATAGTAGAACCCGGCTGACGTTTAGCTTGTGTAGCTCTGTTAAACTCACGTTTACCTGTTTTCTCGCCTCTTCCTCCCGCCATTCCGACAATATGACCTGTCTTGTAATCTATAATAACTATTGCAGACTCAGGCTGTTTTTCAAGATTTTTAAATACCGCAAATGTCTCACTTTCTTTATTAATATATATTTCATCAATAGCACTCTGTACCTTAGAATCGCTTGTTGTATATATCTTTAGTCCGCCACCGTATATTAAATTCGAAGCATCTTTTTCAGACATATTTTTCTTTTCTTTTAAATCTGCTATAACATCCTCTATAACCGCATCGATAAAATACGAATGACCGGAAGTACCTGTGCCACTGCCTCTTTTAATAACAATTTCCTCATCTAAAGCTGCTTGGTATTCAGAATCTGAAATCTTTCCAAGCTCATTCATTTTCTTTAGAATAACTTTTTGCCTTGCCTTAGCATTATCAAGGTTTGTAAAAGGGTCGTAATAAGTAGGTCTGTTTGTAATACCCGCAAGCAAAGCACATTCTGCTAAAGTAAGTTCACTCGGTTCTTTTGAAAAATACAAATTAGAGGCTTCTTTAATGCCATAAGTTGCATTACCAAAACATATAGTATTAAGATACAATTCCATTATCTGATCCTTTGTAAGTTCACGCTCAAGCATTATAGCTCTTCCCCACTCACGGATCTTTCTGCATACTCCCTTAATTCCCTTTGATGCATTATCCTGAGTCATATTCTTAACTAATTGCTGAGTAATCGTACTGCCACCGTATGTACCCTTACCACCGGTTTTTATCCAGCTAAAAATAGCACCTACAGTTCTTTTTATATCAATTCCGTTATGCTCTAAAAATCTCTCATCTTCTATTGAAATAAACGCATCAACCAAGTAATCCGGTATCTCGGTAAGAGAACACAGAGTCCTATTTTCTCCCCCATGTGCCGTATCCATTTCCTTACCGTCTTTATCATAAAAAACAGTGGATATATTTTTTATTGTAAAATCATCCAAATTAATAGTAGGACTGTCTGTCGCAAGAGCTATAATTAAAGCAATCGCAACACCAATTCCCGCAAAAATTCCTATAAGTAAAAAAGTCATTATCACGGAACATCCGGTACGACGTCTGTCTCTATTCTGTTTATTTTTTTTCATCTTTCTGCTCATCCTTTTTTCATTTTTCTTTAAATCCCATTTTGCCATACAGCATCACCATACCTTTTATCAATATCAAACGGCACAATTTTAATGGAAAATTATTATATATCTATAGTCCCAAATTTGCTACAGCATTAACACCTAAATCTGCAACTTTTCCGTTCAAATAATCATAATATGCAACTGAACCTATCATAGCCGCATTATCTGTACATAATACAGGAGCAGGGCAGTAAAACTTAACATTTTTCTCTTCAGCGAGCTTTCTCATTTTTTCCCTTAACATACTATTAGCCGCAACCCCTCCAGCCAATGCGATTTTATCTGTATTATATTTTTCAAGAGCTCGTCTTACATTAGTCGTAATAACATCTGTCGCCGCTTCTTCAAAACTTCTGCATACGTCCTCGATTTTATAATCCTTATTCTTATTCGTGTAATTTATAACCGCTGTTTTTATCCCACTAAAGCTGAAATTCAAATTATCAAAAACAGGTCTTGGGAAATGACAATTATCAATCCCATCCTTTGCAGCCTTATCTACAAGAGGACCACCCGGATATCCTAAACCGACAGTTCTTGCAACTTTATCAAAAGCTTCGCCAATAGCATCATCCATCGTCTTTCCAAGTATTTCAAACTCATTATAACTCTTAACATTAACCAAATGAGTATGACCGCCTGAAACAACCATACAAATGAAAGGAGGTTCTAAAGACTTGTCCTGAATAAAATTTGCAAAAATATGACCCTTTATATGATTTACCGGAACAAGAGGTTTATTAAGTGCATAAGAAAGTCCTTTTGCCGCTGATAACCCAACAAGTAATGCACCGATTAATCCGGGGCCATACGTTGCACCGATTATATCTACATCGTTAAAAGTCATATTTGCTTCTTTCAAGGCTTCTTCAATAACAATATTAATACACTCCGTATGTTGGCGAGATGCAATCTCCGGAACAACTCCGCCATATTTTTTATGTATATCTATTTGAGAAAATATTACATTAGATAATACTTCTCTACCATTTTTTACAATTGCAACTGACGTTTCGTCGCAGCTACTTTCAATTGCCAAACAAATTATATCTTTCATTTAAACCACCAAAGACATTTTACCATATTCTATGTTTTTTTTCTACTGTTTTTTGTGGCGAATTAAATACTCTCCTATTCTGCTAATACTGTCTCAATCTCAATAAAAGACTAACCCTTATACACAGTACGTGCATAAAAATTAGTCTTGAACTCTTCTAAAGTTTTCCTTTACTTCCGCCCAGCTTTATTCCGGCTAAAACATTAGTATCAAAAGAATAATTAACAGTATCCTCTTCTCTCTTTCTCTTTAACGAAAGACTTACAATCTCGTCTAAAAGCTCTTTATATTTAACTCCGGTAGCTTCCCAAAGATAAAACGACAATGAACCCGGAATAGTGTTTATCTCATTAAACCAAACTTCATTAGTCTTACTATTCATCAAAAAGTCAATTCTTACAACTCCGTTACATCCAAGCACCTTAAACGCATCAACAGCATACCCTTGAATCTTTTCTCTAATTTCTTTAGAAATATCAGCAGGAAGTTTCCTTTTTGTGCTGCTCATTCCCTTAGAACCGTTCTTTTCGCCGGACATATATTTATCCTGATAACTTAATATCTCGTCTGCATTTATCGGCTCTTCACATTCGGAAGGTCTTGCACTTTCATAATCGCCAAGAACCGAACAATTAATCTCACGCAAATTCTCAACAGCATGTTCAACCAAAACTTTTAGTGAAAACTCAAAACCATAGTCTATAGCATCTTCTAATTCTGCTCTGTCATGCACTTTTCTTATACCGACACTAGACCCCAAATTAACGGGTTTTACAATCATCGGATAATCTATCTCTTTTTCTATTTCCTCTAAAATCTTTTCCTGATTTCTATTATAATTCTTCATATCAAAACATTTTGCTTTGAGCACAGGTATCCCGTACTCTCTTAAAACAGCCTTTTGAACGAATTTATTCATACCGACGGCAGAAGCTAAAATATCGCATCCGCAATACGGAACATTTAGCATATGTAAAAAACCCTGTAGAGTTCCGTCCTCAACGTTAGTTCCATGAACAACAGGGAAAGCAACATCAATATAGTCGATCTCAGGATTTCTAAACATTTTAACAGGATAAGCAAGAAGCTTTACCTTCCCATCAATATTTTGCAAAATAACCCTTTGACAGTTATTTATAACATTATCAATATCTTTATACTGCTCAATATTCTTTAAAATATCCCCGGTAAAAAATCTGTTGTCCTTTGTAATATAAATTGGCACAACATCATATTTCTCCGTATCAAACGCAAGCATAGCCTGAACGGCACTTATTATAGAAATTTCATGTTCAACGCTTCTTCCGCCAAACAATACGCCAACTTTAATTTTCATAAAAACTCCTCCTTTAAAACTAGTAATTATCCGGCAAATCATTTTCTATCAAAACAAATTTCTCTTTATCACATTTTAACTCTCTAATCCATTCCATTCCTTCATCAAAAGAATTTGCAACAAAAACTTTATCTTTATCAAACTTAGACTCACAAATTCCATCGTACAAAGCCTTTGTCTGCTCTTTCCCGACTAAAACAACATAATCGCAAACTTTAGAAATATTAACGCCAAACTCTTTATTGCACTCGTCTTGCTTATCCCCAAGTTCAACCATTCCCGGCGTTATTATAATCTTAGTACCGTCAAAGCAACTTAGTGTATCAAGAGCCATTTTTGCCCCAACGGGATTAGAATTATACGCATCATCAATTATAGTTGAATTCTTGCCTTTAATAAGCTCTAATCTGTGAGGAACGGCTTCTAACGTCTTAACCGCATAAACCAGCTCCTCCATCGGTATCCCAAGCTCAACTGCAACCGCAATCGCACCGGTAATATTTTCAACATTGTGACGACCTATGAGCTTTGTTCTAAATTCCTGTTTTTTCCCATCTTTCCCTGCAACAGTAAAACCAGAACCCTTTGCACCAACAGAAATATTATCCGCAAGATACATAACGCCGTTTACCAAAACACCATAACTCACAACATTTTTCTTGCACTTTTTATTTTTTATATACTCATTGCCGTAATTTAAGAAAATCTTTCCGTCGTCCGAAATTGCATCTGCCAATTCAAACTTAGTATTTATAATATTCTCCATATTGTAAAATGTTTCTAAATGCTGAGGTCCGATTGAAGATATTATACCATATTTAGGACAAACCAAATCACAAATTTCCTTTATATCTCCAACATGCCTTGCACCCATTTCACATAGAAAAATTTCATGAGTCGCATTAAGTTTTTCACGAACTGTCCTAACAACTCCCAAAGTAGTATTAAAATTTCCCGGAGTCATAAGCACATTATATCTGGTAGAAAGTAATTTATTTAAAAAATACTTGGTACTTGTTTTTCCGTAACTCCCTGTAATACCAATGACAGTAAGACTCGGCATGTCTTTTAGAATCCTCTTTGCATCCTTTATATATCCGTTATTTATATGCTTTTCGATAGGTAAATTAATCAAATTTGCAAGCATTATTAGAAACGGAAGTAAAAAAGTCCAAATCGTAAGACCAAGGCACGCTTGCCACAAATTCAAGTATATCATAAAAAACAAAGTAACAACTGAGTTTACAACTCCCATAGTGCCAAGAAGCCTTGTAAGTCTATTTGTATAAACAAGCGGTTTTTTGTACTTTTTCTTTCTGTTCACCCCAAACATAACAACATAGCTTACAAGTGTTCCTGTAACCAAAACCACAAAATTATTAACAAAGCACAAAACAAAAGGAATAAAAAGCCAAACATTCCTCAAAAAAATATCTTTAAACCACTTTGATTTTATCCAATTAAAATGTGAAACAGCCTGATACGAATTAAGCTGATACATATGCAAATAAAAAAACATTGCAAGATTTAAATTAATAAAAAACAATGAAAAAAGCAAAGCTCTCGTAATAGCCATCTATTTTCCCCCCAAAAATGAATCTATAACCCTGCTAAACGTATAAAAATCCTCTAAAAAAGAATAATGCCCTGTATTTTTAAGCACAACAAGTCCGGCATCCGGGATTTTTTCTTCCATAATCTTAGCATCCGTTAAAGGGGTTGCAGTATCCATGTCTCCCCAAATAAGTAACGTTGGAACATCTATATTAGAAAGCATATCCGTAAGATCCTCATTTATTGTCTTTACTAAAACTTGCTTCATAAGAGGCGAAGCTTTTCTATAGTCTAAAGACCCCGACTTATTTTTCATTCTTTCAACAGCACCGGGGAAAAATTTTACTCCAATTTTACTTCCAATAACCTTTTTACATACCTTAAACCATTTTTGCTTTATTTTATTCTTCATGCTGACTTTTGCACGTATTCCTGCACTATCAAGCAAAACTATTTTTCTGACATTAAACTTACGATCTTTTTTATTCATAAGTCTTATAATAACCCTTCCACCAAAAGAATGGCCCATTAAAACAATATTGTTAATTTTAAGCTTTTCAATAAACTTATCCGTAAACTCCATATAATCATTAACATCCCATGCTGTAGGCGGTTCCGGGGTTTTCCCAAAACCCGGGAAATCAAGTGCAATAATTCTATTAGTCTTTTTTAATTTATCAATAACTTTTTTGTAAATATCAAGATTAGTTCCCCAACCTTGCAAAAAAAGCACAATATCTCCGTTTCCCTCATCAATATAGTTGACTTTTATACCCATAACCTCGGTATTCAAAATTAAATCACCTCTACAACAATATCGTATTCCTTTGCACGAATCACTCTGCACATATAGTACTCACTCAAAACCAAATCTTTCTCCGACTCAATAAAAGCCAAGCCGTCAACCTCGGGCGAATCTTGATACGTACGACCAAAAAAAGTACCGTTTGGTAATTTACCTTCTACCAATACTTCAATCTCTTTTCCTATTTTTTCTTTATTCTTAGCCAAAGATATTTTTTGTTGTTCTCTCATAATTATACTTTGACGCTCTTTTTTAACTTTTTGTAGAACTTGATTGTCCAATTTATATGCAGGAGTTCCCTCTTCCTTAGAATATGTAAAAACTCCGAGCCTGTCAAATTTAACATCTTTTACAAACTCCAAAAGCTCCTCAAACTGTTCTTCCGTTTCGCCGGGAAAACCGACAATAAGCGATGTTCTTAAAGTTGACTCCGGAATTTCATTCTTTATTTTTGAAATTAATTCTAAAATATGTTTTTTATCTGTATGTCTTCCCATACGTTTTAATACTTCATCGTTACAATGTTGAAGAGGAACATCAAAATACTTGCAAACTTTATTGTTATTTTTTACAACTTCTAAAAGCTCATCGGTAATTCCCTCAGGATAAGAATATTGGAATCTAATCCAATGAACATTCTTAATTTCAGAAACCTTTTCAATAAGTTCCGCAAGCTTCCTCTTTCCGTAAATATCTAAACCGTAATAAGTAGTATCTTGAGCCGTTAAAATTACTTCTGTAACACC
>CAZXFU010000027.1:0-10191 GCA_964640345.1 uncultured Eubacteriales bacterium | reverse complement strand
TTAACCTCTTCTAAAATATCCTCAATAGTCCTGCTCTTATATCCGCCACGCAAATACGGTATAACACAATATGTACAACGATTGTCACAACCATCTGCAATTTTAACATAAGCTACATGAGGAGCCGTAGAACGCACTCTCTCCCCAAACGAAATACTTCTTATATCATTTACCTTTTCATTAGACTGCTTATCAATATAATCTATTATCGCATCATTATCATTTATATCCGCAATAACGTCAACTTCAGGCAATACGTCCTTTATTTCATCCTTATATCTTGTAGCAAGGCATCCTGTAATAATCAATCCCTTCAATCCTTTATTCTTTAACTTTCCAATTTCTATTATCTTATTTATAGATTCCTGCTTCGCGTCATGAATAAAAGCACAAGTATTTATAATAACAAAATCCGCCTCTTCCTCGGTCGCTACAATCTCATAACCACGCTTTACAAGTAATCCCAAAATCATTTCAGAATCAACCAGGTTTTTATTACATCCAAGTGAAACAACTGCTATCTTTACCATATTTATTTTCCTTTCACAATTTTATGCTACTATTCTACCACAATTATACTTAAATGCAAACATCCCTATTCCTCAAGCGGCACCATAACCATATCTTCAATTCTAACACCAAACTGATTTGGTAAATATAATCCCGGTTCAACAGTTACAACCATTCCGGGTTTAAATACGTCACTGCTTCTGCCGGCTAAAAACGGTCTTTCATGTACATCGAGTCCAACACCATGCCCCAAAGAATGAACAAAATACTTATCCATTGCATTTTTTTTAAATTCGTTTACAGCCACCTCATTAACATCTTTGCAGCTTACCCCCGCCTCTATTGCATCAATCGCAAATTTTTGAGCCTTTTTAACCAAATCATAAACACGTTCTTGTTCCTTACTCATTTCTCCAACAAACACAGTCCTTGTAATATCCGAACAATATCCATCGTATATCGCACCCATATCAATAACCACAGCATCCCCATTTTCAATAACCTTTTTACTTGCAACTCCATGTGGCAAAGCCGAACGCTTTCCGGATGCAACTATCGTATCAAAAGACGGTCCGCTTGCCCCCATTTTCTTCATTCTGTACTCTATTTCATTAGCAATATCAATTTCAGTAACTCCGGCAACAATCTGAGGTCTTACATACTCAAACGTATCAAGTGCAATTTTTAATGATTTCTTAATAGTTTTGATCTCATCAATATCTTTTATCATTCTAACTCTCTCAAAAACATCCTTTTGAGCAACCCACATCACAAAATTAATCGTATTCATCATATGCTCAGCCTCTGAATACGTCATAGTATTACCCTCAAAAGCACATTTTTTAGAACCATCATTCTTCAAAATTTCCCCTATAGTTCTAACAAAATTCCCGCCATAATCAACAATATCTATCTTGCTTTCACTCTTTGCCTGCTCAGTAAATCTTCCGTCAACAATCAAATATGCAGACTTATCTGTAATCACAGCCATTCCTTCTTCGCCGGTAAAACCGGAAATATATCTTACATTCTTTATATTTGAAACAACCATTGAGTCTATATCTTGCTCGTTTAAAAAAGCTTTAACGTTATCTATTCTCATACTAATTCTCTCCTCTAAATTCTTTCATAAATTTCTTTCATGGTAATTGCATCTTCTGCCATAGTACCGTCCGATTCACAAATCACAGTCGGTTCCAAATTATATTTCTTTAAAACCCTTGCTAAAGGCTCAAATTCGGGACCATACACATTATCACTAAAAGTAAGATGCCTTTTCTCTCCGCCTTTAGTATACTCAATTTTACTAAAATGAACATGAAAATTCCTAACTTTCTCAAAACCAAGCTCATCTATCATCTTTTTAATAATATCCTCATAATCCGCCTCGCACTTTAAACTTCCCATTTCTCTTGCATTAACATGCCCGAAATCAATAGTCGGAACAAGTATATCGTCAATCTTGCACATTCTGATAATTTCATCAACCGTTCCAATCTGATTTATTTTTCCCATAGTTTCCGGGCAAATAACCATATCTGAAAAACCATTATCATACGCAGCCTTAACGGCTTTTTTCATTGTTTCACATGCAAGTAAAAAAGCTTCTTCTCTATCTTGCTTGCTACAACTTCCGGGGTGCACAACAATCTTTCTTCCGCCCATTTCACGAGCAACTTTTAAGGTCTGCAAAATATAATTTATTGAATTATCTCTTTTTACTTCATCAACACTAGCGAGCGAAATAAAGTAAGGTGCATGAACACTTATTTCAATTTCGTATTTCCTAGCCTCTTCTCCAAACTTTTTAGCCGTATCTGAAGAAATTCTAACACCCTGTCCGCATTCATATTCGTATATATTAAGTCCACGTTCAAAAAGCCACTTTGGAGCTTCTAACGTGCTTTTATGACCTTCCTCATAAAAAGAAAGTGAATTACCACCAGGTCCAAATTTAATCATGCCTTCTCTCTCCTTCTAAAACTAACTAAGAAAATTCAAATACCAGTTTAATAAATCCGCTCCAAAAAACATCATAACCATAGTAGCCATAACGATATACGGTCCAAAAGCAATTTCTTGCCCCATTCCTTTTTTCTTACATATAAGTGCAACAGTCGCTCCAATCGAACCAAAAATAAAAGACAAAAATATTATACAAACAGTATAAACCGTACCACTCATAAGACCGACAACACACATAAACTTTGCGTCTCCCAAACCCATTCCGTCTTTTTTTAATAATAACTTTGAAAAAATAATTATAAGCATAAAAAAAACAAATGCACCGGCTCCGCCAATAATATAATCTTTGGCACCTTGCCTATCAATAAAAAGATATATACATCCAAAAACAAAAGCAATCAAATTAAGGCAATTCGGTATTATGTGTAGTCTAAAATCTATAAAAAATACCGCAGAACATAAGGCATTTAACGTCACATCTCTAAAAAAATCAACACAAAACCTCTCGTTATATAAGCTAAACAAGAAAAGCGGAATTAACGAATTCCAAATCAAAATAATTAAGGTCTTATTTTTATCAAAGTTACACTTAAATATTTCGCCTTTCTCATCTTCATTGACTGTCAAAATGTAGTTATTTAAAACATAACCAACAAGCAGTCCACAAACCGCCACTAACATTCTCATAATCATGCTCCAATCTCTATGAATTTAACGTCTCCGGAATAAACAATTCCTTAAATTTATTTATTGCATACCTATCTGTCATTCCCGCAATATAATCACAAATAACACGCTCATTTCCTGTCTTTAACAACATACTTTTAAACTCTTCCGGAAGTTCTAATGTATTCTCCATAAAATAATAATACAACCATTTTATAATGGAACCCGCTTTTATCTCTTCAGTCTTTGCACGACTTGCAAGATAGACCCTATCAAACATAAATTGTCTTAAATCCCACATCGCCTTATAAATATCTTCCGACATAGAAATAATATTTTTACCGCAAGATGCCTTAACGATATCATTAACCATCGTATCTATCCTAGAAGACGATGTAGTGCCCAAAATATTAACACACTCTTCAGGCAAATCATAATCGTCAATAAGCCCGGCACGCTTAGCATCATCAATATCATGATTAACATACGCAATTCTGTCCGCAAATTTAACAATTTGTCCTTCTAATGTACTTGCCATATTCGCACCGCTGTGATTAACAATCCCGTCTCTTGTCTCTCGGGTAAGGTTTAAATCCTCTAAAACATCAACAACTCTTAAACTCTGTTCGTTATGCTTAAAGCCTTCCGAATATACCTCATTTAATATCCTTTCTCCGATATGCCCAAAAGGCGTATGACCAAGATCATGCCCTAAAGCAATAGCCTCAGCCAAATCCTCATTTAGCCTTAGAGCTCTTGCAACAGTCCTGGCAATTTGAGATACTTCCAGTGTATGAGTAAGACGGGTCCTGTAATGATCGCCTTCGGGTGCTATAAAAACCTGTGTCTTATGTTTGAGTCTTCTAAAAGCCTTACTATATATTATTCTATCCTTATCACGCTGAAAATCTGTCCTAATAGAACATTTAGGCTCTTCAACACGTCTTCCTTTTGAATTTACACTAAGAGTCGCAAACTCAGACAAATCCCGCTTTTCCATTTCCTCTTGTTGTTCACGAATATTCATAAAAACTCCCCTCACTTCCCGCTGCAAAAACAAAAAAATAGCTTACGCTATTTTTTATTTTTGTTAATTGCTGTTTTTAATATATCAAGAGCCTGCATTTGAACCTCAGCAGCTCTTTGGTTTTCTTCCATCATCTCAACATAAACTTCTTTTCTAAACACTTTAACATCCTTAGGAGCGTTTATACCCACTCTAACTTGATCCCCTTGGATATCAATAATTGTTACCTCTATATTATCATTTACAACAATCGATTGATTTCTTTTTCTCGTCAAAACAAGCATTTTACACTCCTCCTAAGCTTTTACAAATTCCTCTGTTATTATATGCTTAAATTTATATTTATCATTTTCAAGCACGACCTGACATCCTCTGTTTTCCTTTGCATTTATAATTATAGGTGCCTTTAAATTAATCGATATCTTTGATATATCCTGAGGCACTGTAACAATACAATATATTAGTGCGTCATTTTCATCTTTTATCCTCAAAAGATTAGCCGTAAACATATCTATTTCAGCTTCATAATCAAAAACCAAATCCCTTGGATTCATTATTACAAACGCTAAATTAGGGTTTTGTGTAGACTGAAGCCAAAAAAACGGATCATCCGGTGCATCAGTTTTCCCTAAAATAACAAACTTAGTCATATTCTCAAATCCAGGTATACCATACTCAAAAAATATTACATCTTCATCCTTGATTTCTACCTCTCCAAAGTTTTTTGTATTAAGTAACATCTTTCATCCTCCCTACACTAATCGTTCCTTTAAATATCGGCAGAAACTTAATTCATATTTACTTTATAATATTAAATTGTCCTTGTCAACTATTTTTCTTTTTTATCCATTAGCACGTCAAACATAATCGCCCCAATAATCACTTCACAAAAAGCGTGAACATTACTGCAAAAAAACTCACGTGCCAAATTAAGTGAAACTAAATTACTTGCATTTCTTATCAAGATAAGCGATATAATCAAGCAAATAAAAACCACTAACATACCATATTTTAATATATTCTTTGATACTGTGTTAAGATTCGTAAGTCGTTCTGTCAATTTCTCCATAGACTACCCCTCCAATGCTACTTTTACATATAAATATAGTAACACAAAACAGAAATGACTTTCAAATGTAATTATAGCCTAAACTGCCATTCTTTCGGATAAAATTGCCGCAAATTCGGTACTCATATTCTGAAGGACTTCCGCAAATGCAGCGGTTTTCATAGCTTTACAAATATCAACAACCAAACTTATATTAAGTTCTCCAATTTCTTCTAATATCTTAGCAGCCTCGGCAGCATCCATAGTCTCATATATTTTAACTAAATTCTTAAGTTTTTCCGTATCTTCCTCTTCTTTAACCTCCCGGTTATCATCAGTTTCAATTGTCTCTTGGTACTTTGAAATTTCTTTTGCCTGCCTTTCAACTTCCTTTAACAAAATATCATATTTATTTTGAAGCTCTTCTTTATTTGCAACTTGAAGATTTAGCTCAGTAACTTTCTTCTGTAAGTCTGTATTTTCGCTTAAAAGTTCAGAATATTTTGAATTTATTTCTTCTCTCGCCATCAAATTAGGATCGCTATTCGGATCTGTTATCTCCGGCAAAATCATACAAACTATAGGAACGTCCTTTAGCCTCGGTCGTAAAAGCTCACCCAAACCAAAAAATCTATTTGTTTTAATTAAATAAATCCATGTACCAATGGCAATAGCTAATGCTAAAATTACAGCCAGTGCTACAAAAGGCTTTGAACTTTTTGGTTTGTCACTATTAGTTTTTTCCATCTTTTACACCTCCGTTATATTTATAACTTACTATTTCATCTAATTGAGACTGCTCCTTTTTATAATAATCTTCCCAATACTCCTCAAGCTTCTTTTCCTTTAACGTTTCAAACATCTTCCGCTGTTTTGCCGCTTCAACCAGTTCAAGTCTTGCCTTCTCAACAGCTCTCTTAGCTCGCTCCACTACTACTTTCTGAATCTCAATACTTCTTTTTAATCGCTCTATATAATTGTTATACACAATTAATTCTTTTGGTGTCAACCCAACTTTTCCTCTCTCACGCATCAAGTTAAATTGATGCATTCTTTCTTCATAAAGGACATTCAATTTATCTTCTTGCCGTTTCAACTCTTCATTGGCTTCTCCATATTTAGATTTCTTTTGATCCTCTAAACGAACCTTTAAATCCAATATCGATTGAAATTTAAAATTAAATGCCATTTTCTACACCCCTACTCCATATCCGCAATATCTTTTAATAATCCAATCGTAGTCTCAAAATCAATATTTTCAGCTACTTGCTGTCTTAAAAATTCATTTATCTTATCAATCTTCTTTACAGCCAAATCAATATCCCGGTTGCTGCCTTTTACATAGGCACCTATATTTATAAGATCCTCGGCTTCTTTATATGTTGCAAGTAAACTTTTCAGATGGCCTGCATATTTTCTATGTTCAGGAGTAGTTACGTCTCCCATAACCCTACTGATGCTCGCTAAAACATCTATCGCCGGATAATGATTTTTATTCGCAATTTTACGCGATAAAACTATATGACCGTCTAATATACCACGTGCAGTATCCGTTATCGGCTCGGTCAAATCGTCGCCATCAACCAAGACCGTATACAAGCCGGTTATTGAGCCTTTATCAGAATTACCGGCACGCTCTAAAAGTCGTGGCATCGTAGAAAAAACAGAAGGTGTATAACCTCTGGATACAGGCGGCTCGCCGGTCGCAAGGCCTATCTCACGTTGTGCCATAGAAAAACGTGTAAGTGAATCCATCATAAGCATTACGTCTCTGCCTTGATCTCTAAAATACTCTGCAATTGCCGTAGCCAAAAACGCTGCTTTTACACGAACAAGTGCCGGTTGGTCAGAAGTTGCTGTAACAACAACAGAACGTGCCATACCTTCCTCTTTCAAGTCTTTTTCTATAAACTCTTTTACCTCTCTTCCACGCTCTCCTATTAAAGCTATTACGTTTATGTCTGCCTTCGTATTTCTTGCAATCATACCGAGTAATGTACTCTTCCCAACACCACTTCCGGCAAAAATTCCAACCCTCTGCCCCTTTCCTATAGTAAGCAGTCCATCTATAACTTTTACACCCATTTGCAAAGGTTCTTTTATCCTTTTCCTAGATAGTGGTTGAGGCGGATCTTTTTGAACAGGATAATATTCATCAGACTCAACCTCAGGTTTACCATCCATAGGAAGACCCAAGCCGGTTAAAGCTCGTCCCATAAGCTGAGGCCCTACCTTTACCCTAAGTATTTCTCCACTAGCAAAAATGGGCTGTCCCGGCCCAATTCCTTGCATTTCTCCAAGTGGCATAAGTAAAACCTTAGAGTCCTTAAAACCTACCACTTCAGCTCTTATATCTTTTTCATCGGTCTTTATAGTGCAAATTTCTCCAATACTAACCTGCGGACCTTTGGACTCAATTGTAAGACCAACAATCTGAGTTACATATCCTAAATAGTTAACCGGGTTTGTAGCATTTATAACATTTTTATACTTTGATAAATCTATTGCCACATTAACACCGTTCCTTTCATCTATTATTCGTTTAGCATCTTCATAATCTCTTTTTGAACATTGTCCATTCTAACCTGTATTCCGCCGTCAATTACTCCAAGCGGTGTATCAACAATTAAACTCCCCGGCTCCATCGATTCATCTTGAACCAATTCAATCTCTCCAAACCCTTTAACATTAGTCATCAAGTATTTTTTATTTGAGAGAACAGTATAATAATCAGCCGTAGAAAGCTTTACTATCACATCTTTTTTATTCACAACTCTGTCAAGTGCATCTTTCACTATCCCAAGGACATAATTATCGCTCTTATCTACTTCATAATTTATTATCTTTTCTGCAATATCCAAAGATAGTTTTAGTAATTCTTTTTCTGAACTTTTTATTTCCTCTTTATATTCATTTGTAAGTTCCTCTTTAAAACTTGCCATGTCATCTATAATCTTCTCACGTTCTAACTTAGCATTCGCTATTATGCTTTCAGCTTCCTCACGTGCCCTATTTATGCCCTCTTCATACGCCTTTTGCATCTCAATTTGGTAGTGCTCGTCGGCCTTTTTTTTAGCCTCATTGACATACTTACTTATAATATCTTCTCTTGAAACAAGATTTTTCTCAAGGTTTGTAACAGCTTCAGGTACCTTTGCTTCTTTCAATTCTTTATCTATAACCTGCTTTGAAACACTTTCTTTATTTAAATTTGCAATATTCTTAATAAGGTTATTCGAATTAGATACTCCAACATTTACAGGTATGCTTATATCAATAACTCTACCTGATTTTATCAAATTAGACAAAGACTTCCTCCTCTCCGCCTCTACTAATTACAATTTCACCTGTCTTTTCAAGATCTCTTATCTTCATAACTATTGTATCCTGAGCCTTTTCAACATCACGAACCCTAACAGGTCCCATAAGTTCAATATCTTCTTTAATCAAGTCAGCAACACGGTTAGACAAGTTCTTGAACAATAAGTCCTGAATGTTCTTTGCAGAAGCTTTAATTGCAAGTGCCAATACATTATTATCAATATCACGCAATACTCTTTGAATACTTTTGTCGTCAAGCTTAACAATATCTTCGTATGTGAACAATTTCTTTCTTATTTCTTCTTCAACCTCGCTGTTTTCCTTCTTTAAGTATTCCATAATATTCTGTTCTGTACCACGGTCTACAGCTCTTAAAATTTCTGTCAATGTCTCAACACCGCTTATTGCAGTACTCATTTCATCATTCATATAGTCATATGAAATCTTTTTTTGTAAAATCTCTTCAACCTGTTTAACAATATCATAAGACGGTTTTTCCATCATCGCAATTCTTCGTGCAACATCAACCTGCTTATTTTTAGGCAACATTGCAAGAATCGTGGCAGATTGCTGATATTTAATATTATATAAAATCAGTGCAATAGTTTGCGGATGCTCGTCCTTTATAAGTTGAGCAATTTTAGCCGGTTCCATGTTTTTTGCAAAATCAAAAGGACCATTAGACTTTAATGAAGCCGTCATCTTCTTTAATAAGATTTCAGACTTCGATGTACCAAAAGCTTTTTCCAAAATTTCCTTTGCGTAATTTATACCACCTTCGGTTATATACTCTTGAGCCAAAGATAACTGGTAAAATTCTTCAATAACCTTTTCTTGATAAGTATTTTTTAATTTCTTTATCCCGGCAATTGCCTTTGTAATTTCTTCAATTTCTTCATCTTTTAAATGACGTAATATTTCAGCAGACTTCTCCGGGCCTATTGAAATCAAGAACATTGCGGCTTTTTGCTTACCGGTAAGATTCTGACGCATATTGCTTTTTGGATTATTCTCTACTTTAGATTTAACCTCGGCTTGCTCCTCTTCGGCATTTTTCTTAGACTCCTCTTTTGCTGCCGCAGCTGCCATAATATTCACCCCTATCTATTAACTAAGAATTCTTTTCATTTTCATAAATCCAATTTCTAAGCATACCGGCTGCAATATCCGGTTGCTTTTCAATAAACTTATTAATTTGTCGTTTAACTTCAGAATTATTATCCATTTCTTTTATAGTATCCTCATCTTCATATCCGACAGTTGCATTAAACAATGCACCCGGCCCCTCTGCCACATCGCTTTCTTCAAATGCGACATCAGTAGTAGAACTGCTTTTTAATTTCAAAATAAACACAACTAAAATAAGAATTATAATAACAGCTGCTAAGTATGGAGCATTTTTTTCAATAATGCCAACCCAATCTATCGGTATCATAATTTCCTCTTCAGTCTTAGGTGTAACCTTAAATGATGCAATTGTAACCCTATTAGCGTTTATTCCAGTTGCTGTACTTACCATTTTCGTTATGTTCTCAATACTCTCTTCATCAGGAGCTTCTTGGAAGTCAATTCCGTAATTAAGACTTACTGTTATAGATGATTTTTCAGGGTCGATATTTCCAAGACCCTTAATTGTTTCTTTGTTTTCTTCATT
>CAZXFU010000026.1:0-17038 GCA_964640345.1 uncultured Eubacteriales bacterium | reverse complement strand
AGAGGAATTTCCTATTACATTAAAAAAGCAAGGTAATCAGTAAAATCTGAAAGCCTTGCTTTTATCAGTATTTCAAGCCTTAATTATTCAATAATTGAGCTAACAACACCAGAACCAACTGTTCTTCCGCCTTCACGAATAGCGAATCTCAATCCTTCTTCGATAGCGATAGGAGCAATCAATTTGATTGTCATTGTTACGTTATCACCAGGCATAACCATTTCTGTTCCTTCCGGAAGTTCGATAACACCTGTAACATCAGTTGTTCTTAAATAGAATTGTGGTCTGTAGTTATTGAAGAACGGTGTATGACGTCCACCTTCATCCTTTGTTAGAATGTAAACTTCACCTTTGAAGTGTGTATGAGGATGAATTGTACCTGGCTTAGCCAATACTTGACCTCTTTCAATTTCATTTCTTTGAATACCACGAAGTAATGCACCGATATTATCACCTGTTTGAGCTTCGTCAAGAAGTTTTCTAAACATTTCAATACCTGTAACAACTGTTTTCTTAGCTTCTTCAGCAAGTCCAACAATTTCAGCTTCGTCATTGATCTTTAATGTTCCTCTTTCTACTCTACCTGTAGCAACTGTACCACGACCTGTGATTGTGAATACGTCTTCAACTGGCATTAAGAAAGGCTTAGCTGTATCTCTTTCAGGAGTTGGAATGTAGTCATCAACTGCATCCATTAACTCGTGAATGCAAGCATATTCAGGAGCATTAGGATCTTGAGATGTTGACTCAAGAACTTTCAATGCAGAACCCTTAACAATAGGAATCTCATCTCCAGGGAAGTCATAGCTTGATAATAACTCTCTGATTTCCATTTCAACTAAGTCTAATAACTCAGGATCATCAACCTGGTCAACCTTGTTCATGAATACTACAATGTAAGGAACACCAACCTGACGAGCAAGTAAGATATGTTCTCTTGTTTGTGGCATAGGACCATCAGCTGAAGAAACAACAAGAATAGCACCATCCATTTGAGCAGCACCTGTAATCATGTTTTTAACATAGTCGGCGTGTCCTGGGCAGTCAACGTGTGCATAGTGTCTTTTTTCTGTTTCATATTCTACGTGTGCTGTAGAAATTGTGATTCCTCTTTCTCTTTCTTCCGGAGCTTTATCGATTTGATCATAAGCTTCATATTGAGCCTTTCCTTGTAATGCTAATACTTTTGTAATAGCCGCTGTTAAAGATGTCTTACCATGGTCAACGTGACCGATAGTACCGATATTAACGTGTGGCTTTGTTCTTTCAAATTTTGCTTTAGCCATTTTAAATTTCCTCCCTTTTATTTAGATTACTCGCTTGTATTTTATACTATTAGCACAAAAAAAGCAAGACAATTTTTATTATTTAACTAGTCTTTCTTAAGAGCTGCTCTCTGACCAATAACGGCTTCTTGAACGCTCTTTGGAACTTCTTCGTAATGATCAAACTGCATTGAGTATGCTCCTCTACCCTGTGTTCTTGAACGAAGGTCTGTGGCATATCCAAACATTTCGGAAAGTGGCACATAACCATGAATAACTTTAGTGTTTGCTCTATCTTCCATTCCCTCAAGACGTCCACGGCGAGAGTTAATATCTCCGATTACATCTCCCATGTATTCTTCTGGAACTGTAATGTCTACTTTTTCAACTGGCTCTAAGAGTACAGATTCGCCTAATTTTTGAGCTTCCTTAATTGCCATAGATCCGGCAATCTTAAATGCCATTTCAGATGAATCGACATCATGGTAAGAACCATCAACTAATGTAACTCTTAAGTCAACAACTGGATATCCGGCTAAGATACCAGTTTCCATAGCTTCTTGGATACCTGTATCGATTGGTCCGATGTATTCCTTAGGAACCGCACCACCAACGATTTTATTAACGAATTCGTAACCTTTTCCACGTTCAAGCGGTTCAACTTCAATAATAGCGTGACCATACTGTCCACGTCCACCGGATTGACGAATGAACTTACCTTCAGCTTTAACTTTCTTACGAATTGTCTCTTTGTAAGCAACTTGAGGTTTACCGACATTACATTCAACCTTAAATTCCCTCTTCATTCTATCAACAATGATATCTAAGTGCAACTCACCCATACCAGAGATAATAGTTTGTCCGGAATCTTGGTCTGTATGTGTTTTAAATGTAGGATCTTCTTCTGCAAGCTTTGCAAGAGCAATACCCATTTTTTCTTGGCTTGCTTTATCCTTAGGTTCAATAGCAACTGAAATAACCGGGTCAGGGAATTCCATAGATTCAAGTATAATTGGATGAGCTTCGTCACAAAGTGTATCACCTGTTGTTACGTTCTTAAGACCAACAGCGGCAGCGATATCTCCCGAATATACTTTTTCTACATCTTCTCTGTGGTTAGCATGCATCAAAACAATACGTCCCACTCTTTCCTTGCTGTTCTTTGTAGCATTTAATACATATGAACCAGCCTCTAATGTTCCCGAATATACTCTGAAAAAGCATAACTTACCAACAAACGGGTCTGTCATAATCTTAAATGCGAGAGCTGCAAAAGGTTCTTCATCGCTTGAAGCTCTTTCAACTTCACCCTCAACACCTTCTACAGTTCCTTTAATATGAGGAACATCGATTGGTGCAGGTAAATAGTCAACAACCGCATCAAGTAACATCTGAACACCTTTGTTTTTATATGAAGATCCACAAAATACAGGAGTCATTTTAACAGCTATTGTAGCTTTTCTAACTGCTTTTTTAAGCTCATCAGTAGTAATTTCTTGACCTTCTAAGTATTTCATCATTAAGTCTTCATCTTCTTCAGCAACAGCCTCTAATAAGCTGTTTCTGTATTCCTCGGCAAGAGCTTTCATATCCTCGGGAATCTCTTCTTCACGAACATCTTTTCCAAGATCGTCATAATAAACTTCACTCTTCATTCTTACTAAGTCAATAATACCTTTAAAAGTATCCTCTTTACCAATAGGTAATTGCATAGGAACAGCATTTGCTCCTAATCTGTCTTTCATCATTTGAACGTCAGCAAAGAAATCTGCGCCCATGATATCCATTTTATTAATGTACGCAATTCTTGGTACATTATATTTATCGGCTTGTCTCCAAACGGTTTCAGATTGTGGTTCAACACCACCCTTTGCACAGAATACTGCAACTGCACCGTCTAATACTCTAAGTGATCTCTCAACTTCAACAGTAAAATCAACGTGTCCTGGGGTATCAATAATGTTAATTCTGTGATTTTTCCATTGACATGTTGTAGCAGCAGAAGTAATTGTAATACCTCTTTCTTGCTCTTGTTCCATCCAGTCCATAGTAGCAGCACCTTCGTGCACTTCTCCTATTTTATGTGTTCTACCTGTATAAAACAAAATTCTCTCTGTTGTTGTAGTCTTACCAGCATCAATATGAGCCATAATACCGATATTTCTAGTTTTTTCTAACGGGAATTGTCTCGGCATAATTATCCTCCTTAAATTTTAGCATAGCCAAAACTTACCATCTGTAATGAGCGAATGCTCTGTTTGCTTCAGCCATCTTGTGAACTTCTTCTTTCTTCTTGATAGCTCCACCAACATTATTTATAGCATCCATGATTTCATTAGCAAGTTTTTCAGCCATAGTTCTTTCGTTACGCTTTCTAGCGTACTCAACTAACCATCTTATTCCTAAAGATTGTCTTCTCTCTGGTCTAATCTCTGTAGGAACTTGGTATGTTGCACCACCAACACGTCTAGCTCTTACTTCAAGCACAGGCATAACGTTATTTAACGCTTCATTAAATGCATCTAATGCATCCTTAGAAGTCTTTTCGTTAACCATGTTAAACGCATCATAAACTATAGATTGTGCAACTCCTTTTTTACCATCATACATAACTTTGTTGATTAACTTTGTAACAACTTTATTATTGTACATAGGATCCGGCAAAATTTCTCTTTGTGAAACATTTCCTCTTCTTGGCACTTTACTTCCCCCTTTCATAAATTTTAGACGGCAAAAACCGTTCTAAGGTACTCGGTCGTGCGACCGTTAGCGCTCGTACTATCTAATATATATTGAAATCGTACAAGCCTATTTTGCATTAAGACTGTACGAATTATTTCTTAGGTCTCTTTGCGCCATACTTAGATCTAGCCTGCTTTCTGTCATTAACTCCGGCAGTATCCAAAACACCACGGATAATGTGATATCTTGTACCAGGTAAATCCTTTACTTTTCCTCCACGGATAAGAACAACGCTGTGTTCCTGTAAATTATGACCAATACCAGGAATGTAAGATGTTACTTCCATACCATTTGTAAGTCTAACTCTGGCAATTTTTCTAAGAGCTGAATTAGGTTTCTTAGGCGTAGTTGTTTTAACAACAGTGCAAACACCTCTCTTTTGAGGGCAGCTAATATCTGTCATAACCTTCTTCTTAGAATTCAACCCCTTTTGTAAAGCAGGAGCAGTAGATTTCTTCTCAACTGTAGATCTTCCTTTTTTTACTAATTGATTAAAGGTTGGCACTTCAATTTCACCTCCTTAATTTGTTTTTATCAGCACTCAAGCAATGAGTACCAACATACAGGGTATATTCTACCACTCACATACAGAAATTGTCAATATTTTTTGAAAAAATAACCGTCATATGGGACATTTTAAGGGGACTTTATAAAATTAAATCTGACTAGTATAACCCCATCCGGTTACTTGGACTTAATTAAACATACTTTTTTACCTCAACAAAAACCTTGCCTCGCCTTGATACCCCACCAATTTTACTAACCAAAAACTTTCCATATCCCTTAACAGAAAAAACGTCGCTTTCCTTTACTTCCTTCCTGACATTATCACACTCTAGGTAATTTAATAAAACATTTCCGATTTTTATAATGGTATTAGCCTTTTCCCTGCTCTCTTTTATAGCACCTGCAACGACACTATCCAGCCTTAAACTTGCAACAGTAAAACTTATCTCCTCAAGTTTAAGCTCCGCCACTACAACATCGTCAAACCCAACTTCAGAAAGTTTTACTCCAACGCTACCCACCTTGCTAAAATTACTCTTTATAAAATTAGTAATGTCCTTATTAGCAAAGAAAAACGCCATATTTTTAAGCACAAAAATATCTCCAATGCACTTTCTCTCTATTCCAAGTGACAATAAAGCACCTAAAAAATCCCTATGAGAAAGCTCTTTAAAAGAAAAATCCACTCTAAAAGCTGAAATATACTCATCAAAACAAACATCTTCCAAATAATCCGGTAAGAAAAAAGCCCTGACTCTCTCACATCTCTCATTCCCACCAAAAAATACTATCTTAGAAGTCGGAAAGTTCTCAATAATAATCTGTCTCTCAGTAGGCGTCAAAAAGCCGGTATATGTGAGAATATTCTTTTCATAACTCCGATTAGCCAAATCTCTTATCTTCTTTATAAACTCTTCCATTCTTTTTTATCACTGCTCATTTCCGCCAAACAACTTTATAAGCCATCCAAACATTTTCTCAAAAAGTGCCGCAATACGACTCCATAAAGTGCCTGTATTATCACTAGCCTCTAAATCATTAGAAGAATTGTCCACTTCAACTATATCCGGTAACTTAAGTAAAAATTGTACCTTATCTGTATCGTCATTTTTATCTGACGTAAAGGAAACAGGCTTTGCCTCTGTATCCAACTTAAACAAATTTGTCTCATCATCTATCTTATTCCATTGATTGTCAATTGCATTCTTTGCTTTGTTTTTGGAATAAATAAACTGATCTGCCTGATTAGTAATAGTTAGCATTTGATCTGTTATTGAAATAATACCGTCTGTAGTTTTATTGCTCCCGGAATATACATCCGAGCTTAAAACATTAAGTGCTGACTGAGTAACGTCAAGTAAAGAATTCGTTGCACCAAGCATACTATCCATGCTATCTAATGCAACTTTTAAATTGTCTATCGCTTCTGGAATATCCGAACGGTTAGCTAAAATCTTATCTGTATATTCAGAAGCAACATCCAACGTACCTCTTAGCTCCTTCATAAGCTTTTCCATATCATCAACACTGTCTATTGCAACATCTCCGTCATCCGGGTCAATCATATCGTCAATTTTATCAAGCTGTCTTCCTAAAGCTTTTAACCTAGTAACCATATCTGTTTGAGAAGCAGTTGCATCGCCTAATAAACTTTCAACTTCGCTTAAAACAGATTTAACATTAGTAAGCTCCTGAGCAACAACAGTAACCTGTGTACCAATAGCACCTATTTTAGCATATCCCGCTTCATTTAGTCCGCCAAGATTTTCAGTTTTTAATTCCTCACTAAGTTGCCCCATTGCATTTTCAATCTTTACGACACTCTGCTTTAATCCAACAACATCAATATCCTTAGTATCGTCTTGTGCCTTAATAAGCTTTGCCAAATCCCCTGTAAGTTCACTTAAAACCTTAACAGTATCTTTAATATCGTCTAAATCATCCGGCAAATCTTCAATAATTTCTCCAAAATCCGTTAAATCATCTTCGATAGCTTTAATACTCTTACTCATAGCAACAACATATGGATTTATGCTTTCAGCCATATCCATAATATCATCAAGCATATTATCTAAGTTTTCTAAATCACTCTTACCATTATCTACATTTCCTTTCAAATCTTCAATTGCACTAGTTAAATTCTTTATACTTTCGTCTCTCTTGTCAGATAATTCATGTAATTTATCCGAACCTCTCTTTAGAGAAGTGAGTCCTTCTTTCATTTCATTCATGCCGCTAGACATACCTTTCATAGCATAAAGAACAATATCTGTGCTTTCATTTATAGCATCAAACGCATCCTCAAAATCCTGTTTATCTTTTATAACATCACTTATTTTATCAAGCATATCTCCTTCAAGAGGAATCATTGCAAAAGTAAGACCATCCATCTCAAAGTCATCGCTACCTATTCTTATTGAAAAATCTGTACTTTGACCAGGTAACACAATAAACATAAGTGTTTTCGTGTTGCCTTTTGAAACAAACATAGCTTCATCGGACTCGACACTTAAAAATTCATCCATATCAAAGCTGCTTGTAATCTCAAGCATATAATTATTTTTATAATACTCAGTTGCATTTTCATTTGCCTTTATATCAACATCAATTTCAATAACACCCGATTTATGAAGCAAATCACTAGGGTTTGTCGGAACGCCGTTTAATTTATATGAAACATCAAAACTCCAAGGCACTTTAGAATAAAACGAATTATTAACCTTACCTATGTAAGAAAAATTATTAAGTCCGGAAACATCCCAAACTCTCTCACCGTTTTCGCCCGTTTTAGCTTCATTTTTGTTACTAAGATTTGAAATTTCTTCATAATCTCCAAAATCCTTAATTTCGCTTCCACCATAAACGTCACATGAATTGTAAACATTAATCTGCTCAACATCTCCATAGTAGCCTAAATTTATAAAAACCGATTCTGTTTTGGTAGTCTTAGGAGCTGCAAAACAAACATTGCTAAAAAGTACTGTCACAACCAAAGACCATGCAATAAATTTCTTCATATTAATTTGCTCCTTTCTTTTTCCAAATAGATTTCATAATCGCCGCATCAAAATGTTTTAATACATGCGGTAAGAAGAATGTAACAAGAATAACACTAATTAATGCACCACGTCCGATAAGCTCACCAATTTCTGAAACAGCTTTTAATGAAGACGTTGCACCAAGTAAGTATCCCGCACAAATAAGTATTCCGCCAGAGGTAAGAATTGACGGAACAGTAAGTGCCGTAGCATTTATAGATGCCTCTTTCGGTTCCATCTTTTCTCTGCATTTTAAGTAATTATTGGTAAATAATATTGCATAATCGATAGTTGCTCCAAGTTGAACAGAGCTTACTATCAAATATCCGATAAATATCATCGAAAAGCCGGCATAATACGGGATTGCCATATTTATAAATATTCCGCCTTCAATAACTAAAATAAGTAAAATCGGAATAAAACATGAACGGAACGAAAACAAAAGTATAACCATAACAGCAAAAATAGAGAATAAATTAACACTATTATAGTCGTTATTAATGACCACTTTTGTATCCATTGTAACAGGGCATGTTCCGGTAATTTCATAATTATCGCCATAGTACTTCTTTACACATTCTTTAATCTTGTTAACAGTGTTAAACGCCACTTCGCTCTCTGTTCCGGTTTTCGTATAAATTAAGAATCTGGAATAATTATCACTTTTAAACTTTGAATATGTATCCGCCGGAACAAATCCGTCAGGGACACCCTCAGGCACCAAATTAGCTAATGATTGAACCTTTCTTATTTCATCCATATCTTCTATTTCGCTAGCAAGTGCTTTTTCATTTACATAGTCACCCTTAGGCACTAAAACAATTAGCGGCGAACTGCGACCAAACTTTTTAACGATTGCTTGCTCGTCAATATACGCCTGTGTTCCTTCTCCACCACCAAATGAAGCAACACCATATTTAAAGTCATTCTGCTTTTGTGCAAAGTATGCAGGAATTATAATAATCATTACAATTGCAATTATTACCATCGAAAGCTTTTCAGCACCTCTTGCCATCTTTGTAAGATCTGGTATAAGAGATTTATGAGTTGTTTTTTCTATCTTCTTATAAAATTTCATTATAAGACATGGCATTAACAAAATTACGCACATAAGACTTAAAACAATACCTTTAGCAAAAACCAATCCCATATCTTTTCCTATTGTAAAGCCCATAAACGTCAAAGCAACAAATCCCGCTATAGTCGTAAGTGCACTGGAACAAATCGCAAGTCCCGAATTTTTTAAAGCCTGTACTAAAGCTTCTTCCGGATCATCGATTTTTTCCCTTTCAAATTCAAACTGATGCAACATAAATACCGAATAATCCATAGAAACCGCAAGTTGCAAAGCTGCAACAATACTATATGTAACAAACGCCACGCTTTCAAAAATAACATTTGTACCCATATTCATCAAAATTGAGGTACCAATAACTATTAAGAATAAAACAGGCGAAAACCACGATGTAGTCGTAAGTAATAAAATAATTATAACGCAAGGAATAAGAAAACTCATAAGATTAGAAATCTCACTCGTAATTGATTCTCTTGTAGACCTTGCATCAACTGCCGAACCACAAATGTTCGTATCTTCCGGTAAAATTTCAAACAACTTTCCGACAGCCTCGTTAGTTTCTGTAGCATAATCATCCTTTTCAAACATGATATCAAAAACAGCCGAACCTTCTTTATAATAGTCCTTTATCAAATCCTCAGAAATAAAACTTTCCGGTTGATGAACATCAACTGAATCATCAAGCCAAACAACCATATCAATTCCAGGAATATCTTCAATTTTTTCTTTCCACTCTTTAGCTTGAAGTAACGACACATTATTTACCATAACACGTGCCGTTCCCTGCATTCCAAACTCATCTTCAACGACGTTTAATCCTCTTTTTGACTCCATCGTATCTGGCACATACTTTGTCAAATCATAATTTATCTCAACAAAAGGAATAAGCATTACACAAATAACCAAAGCAATCACAAAAATTACCCCGATTTTGTTACGATTTTTTACAATAAACCTTGCCCAACTTTCCGGCATACTATTTCACCCTCTTTACAATATCAAGAACCCTTTTATCCAAATCCAACACCATAAGTTCAGTGTATATATACATTTTCTTCTTTAGTTCAGATATATTTCCATCATTAGTACAAACAATATACGCAAGTCCTTCAAACAAAGACCTTGCAATCGCAGCACTTAAAACTTCATCACCAAACCTTTCGTCTATGCTTCTCCCTATAGCTTCAATCTTCTTAGAAAGAAGTCCAAGCATTTTCTCTCTAAAAATAATAAATTGTTTCTGTTCTCTGCAATTAAACAATATTTTTACTTCAGCTTCTTTATTCTCATACAGTTCTGCAATTTTATCGCTTATTAGCTTAAATAACATATTACCTTTAAGTGACTCATACTCCTCAGGAATTGCATTTAGAAAATCCTTTAGTTCAACTTCCAAATCATTTAATATTTCGTCTAATAAATGACTTTTCGTTAAAAAATATCTATAAATATTTCCGGCACTTATTCCTGCATCATTTGCAATATCTTTCATAGATGCTTTATCAAAACCATCGGCTCTAAATCTCTTTTTTCCGGCATCAAGAATACGTTTTTTAACTTCTTCTTTTAGTGTCTGCATAAAAATAAACCTCCGTTCATTTTTTAATTTTACAACTATTGTCGTATTTTGTCAATACAATAATAAATTAAAATTCATTTTTGCATATAATTGTAATAATTTATCAAAATATATGTTATACTACATAAAGGTGATGATTAAAATGAATAAAAATACAACACTCGAAATTAGTTTGTCAAATTTCAAGGACAATTACTATGAAATAAAGAAAAAAATTGCTTCTACAGCCGAAATAATTCCAATACTAAAAGACAATGCATATGGGACATATATAAACACTCAAATTAAACTTTTAAACGACTTAAACATAAAAATCATAGGTGTAGCAAACGTAACTGAAGGAGTAGAAATGAGAAAACTTGGTTTTAATAAAGAAATTTTAATTTTAAACCAACCATTCTCTAATGAAATCGAAGAAATTGCAAAATACACCCTCACAGTCGGGTGTGGTTCATTAGAGTTTGTAAAAGAATTAATAAAAAATAATGAGAAATTTAAAATTCACATAGAAATATGTACCGGAATGGGAAGAACAGGAATTAAACCTCAAGAAATAACAGAATATATAAAACTAATAAAAAATTGTGAAAATATAACCGTATCCGGAATTTACACACACTTTTCTTGCAGTGATTCTGATAAACTCTATACAGAGCAACAAATAAAATTATTTAATAATATCTTAGGAGAAGTAAAAAAAGAATTCCCAACGTTAGAATATATCCATGCCTGTAACTCAGCCGGAATACTAAACTTCCCAGAAGCACATTTTAATGCAGTAAGACCCGGACTATTATTATACGGCTATTATCCATCAAACGACTTAAAAAACAAAATAAACATAAAGCCTATTGCAAAATTAAAAGCAAAAATTTCATTTTTAAAAGAAGTGCCGGCAAACACCAGTATAAGTTACGGCAGAACATTTATAACAAAACATCCGTCAAAAATCGCAACGGTTTCCATCGGCTACTCATCCGGTGTAAACCGTGCTCTTTCAAACAAATCAAACGTAGTAGTAAACGGGAAAATCGCTCCAATAATAGGAAATATTTGTATGGATTCCCTTATGGTTGATGTAACAGGTATTGATGTAAAAGTCAATGATGATGTATATATATGGGATAATGAACTTGTAACAATAGATGATTTGGCAAAAATATGTGGAACAATTAATTACGAAATATTAACAAGAATTCCCGAAAAGGTTCATAGGAATTTTATATCCGTAATAAGTCCCATATAAAACCAACCTCAAATACCGCCACAAATTTCTTCCGCATCAAAGCATTTCTCCTCTTAAACTTTCATTTCTTTACTACCGGTATATTTTTCTTCCGTCAAGACTATAGGGCGTATGTACTCATCAATAAACTCCTCAACTTGATTTGCCGACCTTCCTATGTATTTTTCAGGTGTTAAAATATATTTCATTTCCTCATCGGATAATGAAAAGTCCGTATCATTTTTTATTCTTTCCAATAAATCATTTTTAAGACCAAACTCTTTAACTTGTTTTCCTGCCTCCATAGAATAAACTCTTATCTTTTCATGTAACTCTTGCCTGTTACCGCCCTTTTTAACAGCCTCCATCATAATATTTTCTGTAGCCATAAAAGGCAATTCTTCCATAACGTGCTTTTCTATAACTTTCGGGTACACAACAATGTCTGAAATAATATTAAAATATATAAGCAAAATAGTGTCAACAGACAAAAAAGCCTCCGCAATAGATATTCTTCTGTTTGCCGAATCATCTAACGTTCTCTCAAACCACTGAGTACTAGCAGTCATTGCAGGATTTAATGTATCTGCCATAACATACCTTGCAAGTGAGCAAATTCTTTCACTTCTCATAGGATTTCTCTTATACGGCATCGCAGATGAGCCGATTTGCTTCTTTTCAAACGGTTCTTCCAGCTCTTTTAAACTTTGTAGCATCCTCAAATCGTTCGCAAATTTATAAGCACTTTGAGCAATCCCGGATAAACAACTAAGTACTCTAAAATCTACTTTCCTTGAATATGTCTGTCCTGTAACAGGATAAACCTCTTTTATTCCAACAATCTCAGCAACCCTTTTTTCAAGTGCTTTTACTTTGTCAGAATCATTGTTTAACAAATCCATAAAACTAGCTTGTGTTCCGGTTGTTCCTTTTACGCCCCTTAATTTTATTGTATTTATAACAAAATTAAGCTCCTCATAGTCTAAATATAATTCATGTAACCATAATGTTGCTCTTTTACCTACAGTTGTAAGCTGAGCCGGTTGAAAATGAGTATATCCTAAAGTCGGCATATCCTTATATTTAACAGCAAAATCTGCTAACTTCTCCAACACGGCAACCATCTTAGCTTTCACAAGTTTTAATGCGTCTATCATAATTATTAGGTCCGTATTGTCGCCAACAAAGCAAGATGTCGCACCTAAATGAATTATAGGCATCGCTTTAGGGCACTGAACTCCGAATGCATGTATATGCGACATAACGTCATGCTTAAACTTCTTTTCATATTCCTCCGCTACTTCATAGTTTATATCATCCTTGTGTGCTTCCATCTCAGCAATCTGCTCATCCGTTATAGGAAGTCCAAACTCTTTTTCCGCCTTTGCTAAAGCAATCCACAACTTTCTCCATGTTCTAAATTTATTGTCATCTGAAAATAAATATAGCATTTCATTGCTTGCATATCTTTTCCCGAACGGGCTTTCATATTTGTCATGCATTCTAATTCATTCCCTTCAAAATTGTTTATTTTTTTGTTTTTTTGACGATATAATTATAGCTGAATTAGTCGCTTTAGTCAAATAAAGCAAACTTTTAAGGAGATGTAATTAGAATGAAGGCTCGAAATAAGTTGTTTATAATAATAATCCTAATACTTTTATTAACGATTCCATTCTTTTTTAAGCAAAAAAACATTCCCGCAACTGCAAATGTAGTTATAAGCTATGCAGACTCTGTTGTTGTGCCTAAAAATACATCAACAGAAGAAGAATATGATCTTGTCGATTTATCTACGCTAGATACAAACTTTGTAATAGAGCTGCGATACGCAACAAAAAACAATTTTGCCGGCAAAGAATTTTACCCTAAAATTGCAAAAGCATATCTTAAGAAAAGTACTGCCGAAAAACTAAAAGCTGCAAATGAAGAATTATTTCAGTTAGGATATAGGATAAAAATATATGACGCCTATAGACCTCGCAGATACCAATATGACCTAAGGCAGGCAGCTGCTGAAATTAATCCGGCTACTCAAGGCTACATAGCTAACCCTGTAACCGGCTCACATCATAATAGAGGTACAACCGTGGATATAACTTTAACCGACTTAGAAGGAAGAGAATTAGATATGCCAACCTGTTTTGATTATTTTGGATCTGAAGCTTCTATTAATTATTCAGGTTGTACAGAAGAGCAAAAAGTAAACAGAGAATTACTTGGCACCACAATGGAAAAACATGGCTTTAGGCGAATAAGTTCAGAATGGTGGCATTTTGATGATGTAGACTTTAAAGATTATCCATTACTTGATGTAGACTTTATCGAGTTATATGAGTAAAAATAGATTTATAAATAGTAAATGAGACATATATTTAGCAATGCTCAAAATTCGCATCTCTCAAATATATGTCTCATTTGCTATTTAAAGGTCTGTTTCATAACAGCCCCTATATTGTTAAAAACGGACATCGAAATCATCTTCAAACAATATTTTGTTTTTAATTAAAGAGCAACAACGTTAGCAGCTTGTGGACCCTTAGTGCCATCAACTACTTCAAATTCAACTTCTGCTCCTTCAGCTAAACTCTTATATCCATCCATATTGATAGCTGAGAAATGAACAAATACGTCATTTCCGCCTTCTCTTTCGATAAATCCGTAACCTTTTTCAGAATTAAACCATTTAACTTTTCCTTTTTCCACTTTCGCATTCCTCCTATGACTTACTTTTACCCAATAAAGGTAAATCTTGCGTTTATTGCCGATGTCGTACAAAAACTACATTCATAATGTATCACACTTAAAAAATGTTGTCAACAGATATTCTGTGTAGTTTTATACAAAAAAGCAACATATTTTTTTGCAGTTCATAGGACCTATTGGGAACAAAAAACGATTTTTAACAAGGCTTTATTTATATCCATAAAAATTATGTGGTGCAATATACGTAATCTTTCTTAAATCGGTCTCAAACCAACCTTTTCCGGGAGCTGTAGGAGTACAAAAATAAAAAACGTCTTCTCCTAAAATTCTTGCACCGTTTAGTGCGTCTTCCACAACCTGTTTTGCAGTTTCACTTACTGTAACCGTATAATATCTTCCGTCGCTTACAGGAGTAAATTGCCTATTCGCAAAAATTACCTCTGTTACAGTATTCGGAAATCTTTCATATTTTACTCTATTTAAAACCACATTTGCAACCGCAAGCATTCCGTCATATCCACTGCCTCCGGCTTCTGCTTGAACTATTCTTTCTAACATCTCAATTTCGCTATCTTGGACACTGATACCAAGTTCTTCATAATATACTGAAGTTGCTTCTCTCTCAGATCTTGAACCACCTCTTGATGTTGCATTTCCTCTTGTGGCATCCTCTACTACAGCATCCTCTGTTTCAAGTTGTTCTTCTTCTGCTTTCTCTTGCATTTCTTGCTCAATTATCGCTTTTTCCTCTTCTTCAACTTTTAACGCTAATGTTTTTAAATACTCAACTCGCGTTTTTTCGTTCAAATCAAGCCTCATAAATGCAAACGATGTTACTCCAATCCATGCCACAATTAAAGCTACAGATGCTGCTAATTTTCGTATTAAAATAAAAACCACTCCTTTAGTTCAAAATTCTAGCATATAATTTAATTATTGTCAAATTATTATTTTTTAATACATTGCAAGCCACCATTTTTTCGGCAAATCTTGACTTTTACCACCATTATGTTATTATCTAAAAGTAATGTTATTTTTTATGCAAAAAGGATTTGATATTATGAACATACAATTTGAGGATATTATGAAGTATCATTGCCCACGCTGGAATGAGTTACCTTCAATCGAGCTTTACATAGAGCAAGTTATTTCAATACTCGAAAATAATTTATCTATTTTTAATAAAGACTCGGATTCACCGTTGATTACATCTTCAATGATTAATAATTATGTAAAACAACATATTTTGAAACCGCCTGTAAAGAAGAAATACAATCGTTCCCACCTTTCTTATTTATTTGTGATTTGCATATTCAAAAGACTTATGTGTCTATCTCAAATTCGCAGCTCAATTACCATGACAAGACGCCTTTTCTCTGTTGAAGAAGGTTATAATATGTTCTGCGAACAATTTGAAAAAGCATTGAAAAACGCATTTGAACCTGAGAACAATCCTCCCGTACTTATAGAACCGAATGATGTTCAAGAAATTGCTGCACTAAAAGCTATTGTTAAATCTTTTGCAAACATAGTACTCGCAGATAGAATCATTTCGTTTAGGGAAATTTAAAAGAGACCTCTTGTGAAGTCTCTTTTTTGTTTTGCTTTCCTTTAGCCCTCCTGTTTATACCTTACATACCCCTGCTCTTCCCAGCGATTATAATCTAGGTTTAGCCTAAACAATAATCTTGGCTTTTCTCCGGCTCTGTTTTTATCAACAACGCAGGCATAATACCTCGTATTTCCAACATATGGTTTTTCTAAATCTTTATAGTCAAGCGAATCTTCTTCATCAGCCACCTCATATTCGCCATATGTTGTATTGTTTATCTCTTTTATTAGACATAAATTGTCCAAAACTTCCTTTACAGTACGACTATCTGCAATATCTGTTATATTTAGATTCAGCGGTCTTGTAGTATTTTCCGCAAGTTGTAATGTTGAACCTATAAAAACCTTATATTTTTGAGCAATATTGGACAAAACCGTAGCGGTCTTTTTAAGCTCTTCTCTATTCCCAATATGTTCTATATCCGTCTTTAATGTGTCATAAAAGAAATACTCTATTCCCTCTTTATAATAGTAATCCATTATCATATTTTGTAAATCATCATTACTGTGATCAGCAGTATGGATAAAGAAGATACAATTATCAATTTGCTTTGAAAGCCAATCTGTCGCAGCTACTGTATTCAAAAATTCAGTTGAATTTTCAGATAGTCTTTTTATAAACTCGCTATTTACCTCGGATTCACCTCTTAAAATAAACCCATCCTTATCCGTTTCAACTTTTTTGCCAGCATCCGGTCTGAATTTAAGACCAAGTAGCTCTGCCTCTCTCTTTTCAAGCTTTTGCCCATGCAATTTTTGAATTTCAGGATTATTTATTATTGTAGTAATTAGGCAAAGTTTCATCTTATCTTCCGTCATTTCATTAGAAATCAATAAAACCTTTTGGTTTTGTATAAACACCAAATACGCTATAAGATTAACTATAAATCTACTCTTACCAGCGTTTGACGGCATCGCAAATGACATAGTTTCGCCCTTTCTCAGTCCTTTAAAAACCTTTGTCATAATAGGAAATGGCGTATTTATTCCATTTTTCAAATTACTACCACCTTCAAGCAAAAAACGTGTAGAGTCTTGGTTGATAACAACCTCTTTAATGCTTGTCATTAAGCCTAAATTACTAAGTCTCGTTTCAATTTGAGCTATTGACATTTCGTCATATCTTTTATATGTCCGCATCTCAACAACTTTTTTCTGAATTCCGGTAGTTGGAGCAAACACAAAATTTTTTCGCAGTATAAACAATTTCCTTATCATTGTATATACGTCTTCTATTGTACAATTTAGTTTACTTGCAAAAGCTTTACAATCAGCCGCTTGTTTATATGT
>CAZXFU010000025.1:11120-17448 GCA_964640345.1 uncultured Eubacteriales bacterium | reverse complement strand
ATCCGGCATTCACATTTGGAACAGATGAACTAACAGGAATATGGGTAGCAAAATATAAAGCAAGTCAGGGAACAAATACAGATACTACAAACGTAGTGAATAAGCCAACATCGACAAGTTACGTAGCACAATCAAAACCCGGAGTAAGCAGTTGGGGAAATATAAGTGTAAGTAAGATGTATGAATACGCATACAATACATTTAGAAATGCAGATTCACACTTAATGAGAAATAGCGAATGGGGAGCAATAGCGTACCTAACAAACGCAATAGGACGAATACCATATAGAAATAATAACAGTAATAATATAACAGGAATAGCAGGAGACACAGAGAATTCAGATGACTCAACAAGCACAACAAATAGTTGGAATACAGTAGGAGGCGTAAAAGCTTCAACAACGCACAACGTATATGGAATATATGACCTATCATGCGATTATTGGGAATATGTATCTGCGTACTATACCGGTGGAGATAGTACATATCTTTCTGGTGACACGAGTGAAAAATCAAGTGCGGGTGTGTTATATACGAATCGAGATACAAAATATGTTGAAACATACGACACTGTATATACTTCTTTAAAAACAGGAGATGCAGTATATGAGACGAGTAGTGGCGATACCGAAAATAGATCGACATGGGATTATAATCTCGCAAATGACCCAGACTCATCATACCCTGTTTTTCGGCGTGGTGGTAATTTTGGATACATCGTATCGTGTGCTGGTATCTTTAGTTTCGGCAGAAATAATGGTAGTGAATATACGAATAGTGGTTTCCGTCCCGTCCTTTCGATTGTGAATTAATAACTGTTCGGCAAAATTTTATATACTATAAAACCTGTGGATTTCCACAGGTTTTTTGTGACTAAAACTAAGTTTTTTACATACTTGAGTTGATTTTAAAAATGTGATAGAATAAACCATACATAAAAGAGGTGGAAGAGGAATTTCCTATTACATAAGAAAATGGAGGAAACAGTATGTTTGCGTATTTAAGAGGGAAATTAGTATTAAAAAGTGCGGAGAATGTTGTTATAGATGTAGGTGGAGTGGGGTACGACCTTCAAATTCCACATTCAACATATATTTTACTGCCAGACCTGGATAGTGAGGTAAAATTATATACATATATGGCGGTTCGAGAAGATAATGTTTCTTTGTTTGGTTTTTACTCACTTGAGGAAAAGAAAATTTTTGAACAACTTATTTCTGTTAGCGGAATAGGTCCAAAACTTGCAGCCGGTGTTTTATCAGATATAACACCAGCAGACTTTAGCTTAGCAGTTATTACAGATGATGTAAATCGGCTTGTTAAGATTTCAGGAATTGGTAAAAAGACTGCTCAAAGAATAATTATTGAGCTTAAAGATAAAATGAAATCGGTAGAAATGGATAATACCGACGAAGCACCGGTTTTACGTAGTGTTGTAAGTAATGATGTTGAAGAGGCAATTTCTGCTCTTCAAGTTTTAGGGTATCCTAATAAAGATGCTGTAAGCATGGTAAATGCCGTAATTCGAGAAGATATGAAGGTAGAAGAAATAGTAAAGCTTGCGTTAAAAAATAAATAAGGGGGCTTAATTATGTCATATTCTAATAGCGAACTAAAAGATATTGCAAAGAGAGTTAGAAGAGGAATTATTGAGGCTGTGTATAACGGCAAATCCGGTCATCCCGGTGGCTCACTTTCTTGTACAGATATTTTGGTTGATTTGTTTTTTAATGAGATGAAAATAAATCCGAATGAGCCGAGAATGGAAGATAGAGACAGATGTATTTTATCTAAAGGTCATGCTTCTCCTGCAATTTATTCAACTTTGGCAAATAGAGGCTTTTTTCCTGTGGAGGATTTAAAGACTTTTAGAAAAACAGATAGCTATCTTCAAGGTCATCCGGATATGAATAAAATACCCGGAATTGATATGACAAGCGGCTCTTTGGGTCAAGGATTATCTATTGCAAACGGTATGGCTATTGCCGGGAAATTAGATGATAAAAATTATTATGTTTACGTTATTATGGGAGATGGAGAGATTGCCGAAGGTCAGATTTGGGAAGCTGCTTTAACGTCTGCTCATTATAAGCTAAGTAATGTTATTGCATTTGTGGACTTTAACGGATTACAGATTGACGGGTCTGTAAAAGAAGTTATGAATGTTACTCCTATTAAAGAAAAGTTTGAAGCGTTTGGGTGGAATGCACTTGAAATTGACGGTCATGATTTTAATGCGATTCATAAAGCGATAGTTGAGGCGAAAAAGAGTAAGGACAAGCCGACAGTCATTGTTGCACACACTGTTAAAGGAAAAGGCGTTAGCTTTATGGAAAACCAAGTTGGGTGGCATGGAAAGGCACCTAGTGATGAAGAATATAAGATTGCAATAGAAGAATTAAAATAGAGGAGGGATTTTTATGATAGCAACTCGTGAGGCTTACGGTAATGCTCTTGTTGAGCTTGGTCAGGTTAATGATAAAGTTGTTGTTTTAGACGCGGATCTTGCTAATGCTACAAAGACTATTGGATTTAAGAAGGTTTTTCCGAATAGATTTTTTGATATGGGTATTAAAGAGGCAGATATGATAGGAACTGCAGCGGGACTTGCTGCTTGCGGGAAAATCCCTTTTGCAAGTACGTTTGCGGTTTTTGCAGCAGGTCGTGCGTACGACCAAATCAGAAATTCTGTCGCATATCCAAAACTTAATGTGAAAATTGCGGCGACTCATGCCGGAATTACTGTTGGGGAAGACGGTGCTACTCACCAGATGCTTGAAGATATTGCTCTTATGAGGGTATTGCCGAATATGACGGTTTTGTGCCCTTGTGATGAGTTTGAGACGAAATGGGCTATAAATGAGGCGACTAGGATTAACGGCCCCGTTTATATAAGACTTGGGAGAAGTAAAGCAGAGGAAGTGTATGACGATAAGACGGAATTTGAATTTGGAAAAGGAAAGGTCGTAAGAGACGGTAGTGATGTTACAGTTATAGCAACTGGTTTAATGGTTAGTGAAGCGGTTAAGGCACATGAAAGGTTAAAAGAAGAGGGAATTTCGGTTAGAGTTATAGATATTCATACTATAAAGCCATTGGATAGAGATATTATAATAAAGGCAGCAAAGGAAACAAGTGGCATTGTTACTGCTGAAGAACATAACGTTATAGGCGGGCTTGGAGGTGCAGTTTCAGAGGTTTTAACTGAAACTTATCCGACTCGTGTGCTTAAAGTCGGGGTTATGGATATGTTCGGAAAGTCCGGACCTGCAAAAGAACTTTTAACTGAGTTTGGACTTACAGCTGAGGATATTATTAAGAATGTTAAAGAAATTAAATTTGAGGAGAAATGAGTATGAAGAATATTATTGACGTTTTAATTATAGGATCCGGCCCGGGAGGAATGACAGCGGCTATTTATGCTGCTCGTGCGGGTCTTAGGACTGCGGTTTTTGAAAAGACTTCGCTTGGTGGTCAGATGGCATATACAAATGAAATTGAAAATTTCCCCGGAATAGAGAAAATAAGCGGATTTGAACTTGCAACTATATTGGATAAACAAGCTAAAAATTTTAACACAGAGTATATTAATGAAGAAGTAAAGACTATTAAAAAAGAAGGAAACTTATTTAGTGTGGTTACGTCAAATAATGAGTATTTTGCATATACGGTTATTTTGGCACTTGGGGCAAGCCCTAGAAATTTAGGCTTGGAAAGTGAAAAAAGACTTCGCGGCAGTGGTGTTTCATATTGTGCGACATGCGACGGTAATTTCTACAGAGGGGCTGAAGTTGCAGTTATTGGCGGCGGAAATACTGCTTTTGAGGATGCTTTGTTTTTAGCGAATATTTGCAAAAAAGTGTATATTATTCATAGAAGAAGTGAGTTTAGGGCAGAGAAGATTTTACAAGAACAGGTTAAAAAGACTGAAAATATTGAAATCATTGTTAATTCAATACCGAAAGATATTTTAGGAAAATTTGAAGTTGAAGGTGTTGTTATTACAGATAATGAGGGAAATGAAAAAATTATTCCTGTTCAAGGTGTGTTTGTTGCGGTTGGAACAATTCCTAACAGCGATGCGTTTAGAGATTTTGTTGATGTAAATGATGCCGGATATATTATTACAGATAAAAATATGCAGACAAGCGTTACGGGTGTTTTTGCTGTCGGGGATGTCAGAGATACTGTTTTAAGGCAGATTGTTACTGCTTGTGCAGATGGTGCTATTGCGGCTCAGGCTGCCGGAAAAATTGTTTTAGAAAACAGGTGAGATTATGGAAGTTATTACTCGAAGTGAGAAAGAGACTACGGATTTTGCGTGTAATTTAGCAAAGGAAATTCATGGCAATAGAGTTATTTGCTTAAACGGAGAACTTGGAGCCGGAAAAACGGTTTTCGTGAGAGGCTTTTGCAGTGCTTTTGGAATAAACGAAATTTCAAGTCCTACTTTTACATTAGTTAATGAATATAGCGGAAATTATCCGGTTTTTCATTTTGATGTTTATCGTTTGGCTGATGAAGATGAATTTTATGCAATCGGTGGAGAAGAGTATTTTGAAAAAGGAATATGTATTATTGAGTGGAGCGATGTTGTGAAGGATGCAATCCCTGAAGATGCCATTGATATAAGGATAGAAAAACTTGGAGATGATGAAAGGAAATTCATTGTGACCGGGGTTTAATACATAATTTTTATCAGTTATATATTTTAGAGTATATATTAATATTTTTTAGGTAGTTTAAAGTATGGAAAGTGTAAGAGGTGTGGCAATGAAGCGAGTTTTAGTTGGTATGAGTGGTGGAGTTGATAGTTCTGTTACTGCACTATTGTTAAAAGAAAAGGGTTATGAAGTAGTTGGAGTTACCATGAAGTTACTAGACAGCGAGGAATATAAGGAGAATACGGTAACTGATGCTATGGCGGTTTGTGAGAAGCTTGGGATAGAATATCATGTGGTGGATTTTTGTGACATTTTTAAAAAAAATGTTATCGATTATTTTGCATGCGAGTATATGGCAGGCAGAACGCCAAACCCTTGCAATATGTGTAACAGATATCTTAAATTCGGGGCTCTTTTAGATGCCGCGTTAAATAAATTTAATTGCGAATATATTGCTACGGGTCATTATGCTAAGGTTGGCTTTAATAGAGAAACAGGGAGATATTTTTTACAGAAATCCAAGACTGATAAAAAAGATCAGACTTATGCTTTATATAAACTTACGCAAGAGCAGTTAAGCCATGTTATAATGCCACTTGGAGATTATGAGAAGGAAGAGATTCGTAAGATTGCTACTAAAAACGGTTTAATTAATGCGGAAAGGCAAGATAGCCAGGAGATTTGCTTTGTTGAGGATGACGATTATGTGAGGTTCATTAAGGATAATTATGAGTATAAGCCAAAGCCGGGGAATTTTGTTGATAAAAAAGGAAAGGTTTTAGGGAGACATAAAGGGATAATTCATTATACTGTCGGGCAGAGAAAAGGGCTTGATATTGCATTTCAAAAGCGTATGTATGTTGTGAATGTTGATGTTGCTAAAAATGAGGTGGTTTTAGGAGATAATGAGGATTTATTTGAGGATAGCTTGATTTGTGAAGAGGTTAATTTCATGGCAATTCCTGAGATAAATTCGCCTATTTCGGCTTTTGTAAAGATAAGGTATTCTGCTAGACCTGAGAAGGCTACTTTAATTCCGCTTAGTGATGGAAATATAAAAGTTGTTTTTGATGAGCCGCAAAGAGCGATTACGCCGGGGCAGTCTGCTGTTTTTTATGACGGAGATATCGTGCTTGGAGGTGGAACAATAAGATAGAATAAAAATTAAGTTAAATCTGACTACTAATAATTGGTGGCTGTTTTAAGTTTTTTCGGTTAATAATTAATTCATATATTGTAGAGCGACTGTTTAAGTGGTTCTTGTATAATGTTTTAATAAAATTAACATAAATATAATAATATAACGAAAAAGATTTAGAAAGGTTATTTCCAAGGAAGGAGTAGTTAGATGAATACTAGAGGTTTTACTAAGTTGAAAAGAATATTGGCATATTATTTGGCTATTTGCATGATTGTGATGACCTTTTTTCCGTATGTGAATATTTCATATGCATCTACGCTAGTCCCTTCTAATATTAGCGACGAAAGTAGCAATTTGACTTCAGAACAACAAATAATCAGTGATGAAGTAACTATAAGTGGAGATAGCGAGGAAGAAGACACAACAGTAAGTAACGAGACGAACGAAATAAATAAAGAAGAAGACACAACAGTAAGTAACGAGACGAGCGAAATAAATAAAGAAGAAGACACAACAGTAAGTA
>CAZXFU010000025.1:5021-11020 GCA_964640345.1 uncultured Eubacteriales bacterium | reverse complement strand
ACAGTAAGTAACGAGACGAGCGAAATAAATAAAGAAGAAGACACAACAGTAAGTAGTGAGACGAACGAGATAAATAAGGAAGAAGATACAACAGTAAGTAGTGAGACGAGCGAAATAAATAAAGAAGAAGATACAACAGTAAGTAGTGAGACGAGCGAGATAAATAAGGAAGAAGATACAACAGTAAGTAGTGAGACGAGCGAAATAAATAAAGAAGAAGACACAACAGTAAGTAACGAGACGAGCGAAATAAATAAAGAAGAAGATACAACAGTAAGTAGTGAGATGAGCGAAATAAATAAAGAAGATACAATAGTAAGTGATGTTGAAGAAGTTACTTCTACAGGGATGGTAAGAACTTTTCAGGCTTATAGTCTAGGAGGTTTATCAACAATAAGCAATGTTGAAAGTGACAGTACTTCTACAGGACTGTTAGGAACTCTTCAGAATTATAATCCTGAAGTTTTGTCATCTGATATAGAAGTTTATAGACTTTTTGACGGAGAGTATAGACTTATGAATACGGGGTATGCACGTATTGGAGATAAGTTAAAGGTTACTTTTACTACTTCAACGTCAACTAAAGCTCCTTCAGTAAAATTTTTTAGTGAAGATGCTACTTCTGTGACCGCTATTCCTGCAGAGGGCGGTTCTCCTTGGGTTGTAGAGAAGATTATAGATGTTACAGAAGATATAGAAAATTTCTACTATTATATATATGATACTTATAACGGAACAACTACATTGCTAAAGTCGAGTGCTGGGGAAGAAGGCTTTGCAAGCGGAGTCACTTTGGATAATACAGCTCCTGCACAACCTAATATTCCGAATATTATATATGGTGGATTAGGTAGTGAAAGTGCTCAAGGAAATATAAGATTAACGGATAATTTTGAGATTGAAAAAGTATATGTGTCAGAATGTAACGATTCCAGTTGGACAAGTAGTACCGCAAGCTGGACAGATATTACACCTAGTAATTTTGAAGGATATCAATCGACTAATTTTGATTATATATTTAAGAAAACAGGAACATACAAATTTAAGTCAGTTGACTTAGCAGGTAACGATTCGAGTATTGGTAAAGACTCAAGTGAAATAACTACAATTATAATAAATGAGGGAGACAAGTTATATATGGAGCAAGTTACTGCTCCAAAGCTTACTTTTTCAGAATCGGAAATTGCAGAGATTTTTCCGGAAAATGGGGATATTGTAAAGAATGAATTACTTGCCGGTGGAAAGTTAGCTGTCGGACGTGCATTTAATGTATGTAATGACAGCCAAAAACATTCACAAGTTTGCATATGTCAAGATGGCTGTGAATGTTCCGAAAGTTCAGAGTGTGATGTTGATAATGGTTGTAAGAAAAAGATTTATTCTTGCTTTATTATAGATATGACAGATAACAAAATCAGTTTTGAAGTTGAAAATATGAGCAGTGATACTAAGAAGGTTTCTTTAACTCATAATGATTATCCTCAACTTTCATTTTCTTACACGATAAAGGTAACTGAGGATGAACCGTATGTTGGACCTGTTTTCCCGGACTCTGAAGAGCCTTCAAAGAGTATAAGTGTTGAAATTCCTAATATGTCTGAGATTGATTTGACAGATTTACAATATGCTTGGTCGTCAGATCCGAATGATGTTGGAAATGAGATTTACAAAGCGACTTTTTCTGATGATGATACTTTTACATATACAACAGATAGTGCTTTAGGATGGACTGTAAGTGATAATACATATAAAGCCCCTAAGTTAAAGCTTACAAGTGAAGGTGGCACATTAACTTCAGAAGCTACTATTGTAATTGAAGGAACAGGAGACACAGAAGGTATAATCTCATTTGATTGGAGAACTAACAGCAGAATAGGACATCCTTTTAATGCTACAATAAACGGAGAAGCGGCTATTTTGGAGGCTTCGGGTATTTCTTCAAAGTGGTCGACATTTTCACGTAAGTACACGGCGAATGACGGAAGGTTTGAAATAAAATTTAGCTATACGATTGATGATAGTCTTGAGGCTGTTTCGAGCGAGCCTGTAATTGTTCAAAATTTGACTTTTGAAGGTCAAAAGAAATGGACAGAGCTTCCTGAAAGTGGTATTGCAACCCTAGACAGTATTTTGGGTCCTGACAATTATTTGTTTATTAGAGGTAAGACTGCAAGTGGAACGATAGTTACAGTTCATTCGGATAATCCGTATAAAGGAGAAGTTGAACTTATGAAGATAGAAATTCATACAGTTCCACCAAAGACTTTATATAATTATAAAGCAGATTCAAAGGAAAAACTTGATACTACTGATGGTTATATTACTTTGATTTATGATATTGGTTCTGAAAAAATTGATATGGCGGAAGGTCAACTTTCTGTTGATGGAACAGGAACAGATTATGTAGATGTTGGAGATGTTGGAATAAAAGAAGTTGAGGTTTCGTATGGCGGATGTTCTGCATATTTTCCGATTATGGTAAGTTATAGTAAAGATGATACAACTCAGGAGAGAGACGACGAACCAAATGAACCTATTCTTTTTGAGGGCATGGTGCCTGTAAAGTGGTATGAGGGCTCTCAAGAAAGCTTTTGGATAACGACAGTTCCTTGGGATACTGAGTGGTATGACTATGTTACAGATGAAACTGAACTTGACTATGCTAAGAGAAATAAGTGGGCTAATGTGATGTTAAGAGATGAACTTGTAATAAGAGAAATTGATGACGTTTCTAAATACAAGGGAAATGACGAAGGACATATGGTTTTAGCCGGAAAGAGAGTTTTGAGTGAGGGAAGTTCATTTGTTTGGATTCCAAGGTATTCATATAAAGTTAATGACAATAGTGAGAAAGTTGATATTAAATGGAGTACGGGAACAACAGATGAGAGCGGATATACTCCTCATCCTGCATTTAAATACGGAGATAATGAGTTAAAAGGATTTTGGATGGCAAAATATGAGGCTAGTGAAGGTGGAGAGGTAGATGTTGCTTCTAAGCCCGGAATGGTTCCATATTATGAAAAAACTGATTCAAATGGTAATGCGTATGGTGCTGTTACGTTAAGTAATGCGTATGAGCTTAGTACAAGTATGAAGGAGCAAGCAAGTAAGTATGGTATAGATTTTACAGGTGCTGTTACGCATTTAACTAAACAGGCTGAATGGGGTGCAGTAGCTATGCTTGCGTATAGTGATTATGGAAATGTTCCGTATATGAACAACTACGCAAAGGGTAATTCAGAGTTAAGAACAGGTTATAGCGGAAATACAGAGAGATCAACTATTTATACGGGTGATAATAGTGGCTCGTCTTCTTTACCGAAATATATATATGAAGATGGTGGAGAGAAGGCGAGTACTACATATAATGTTTATGGCATATTTGACATGTCAGGCGGAACGATGGAATATGTTTCTTCATATGTAAAGAGTAACGAGACACTTAGTTTTGATGATACGGTTTTTGATGAGCCGAATGATGTTGATATTATAGATATTACAAATGGCTCTTCGATATATTCTAATTTAATATCAAAAAATGGTTGGGCAATTTTTGATATTTTGGGAGACAAGGAAAGTGAATGGGAGCAAAATGGTTCAGTTTACTCTTGGTCGGACTGTTTAGTAGAGAATGCAATAGAGGAAGCCTTTTTTAGAGGTGGAGATGTCGACGGACAGATGTATGGTGCCGGTATTTTAGCTACTTCTATAATGAGTGGTGACGGCGAGTGGGGATATTACGGATTTAGACCTACGATTTTACCGATTGTAGAACAAGAGAGTCAGGAACTTGCCTTAAATCCTATTTCAATAGCTATAAAGGACAATACGCGAATTTGGGCAAAAGAAGGAGATAAAGTTCAAGTTACAATAAAGGCCAACGGTGCTATTAATGTTGAAGACTTTAAGTTTAATCAAGGCTCGGGCGACACTTTTAAGGAAATGGAATATACAGAGTTTAAAAACGGTTTTACAAATTGGACATTTACATATGATGTTAAGAGTGGAGACAAGGGAGAACTTGGTTTTTCGTTTACTTGTAACGGAACAACGTATGAAAATACTACTGATGGTTCTATTGTAAAGATGGATACTACAGCAAATGGGGGCAATGTTGATGTTAAAAGTGGAGACGGAAAAGCAACAATAATCGTAACTCCTGATGAAAAAGCGGAAGATGAGTCTAATATTGAAAAGGTTATTATAAAAGATAAAGACGGAAATGTTATTGGAGAGTATGGAAGTTCCGGCGGTAGTGTAGATGTTAATGAATCCGGAGAATATACGGTTACTATTATTGATGGTGCAGGAAATGAAAACGAAACACTAATAAATGTTTCTAAAGGCTTAACAGAGGGTAGTATTAACGATACTATTCCGAAGGTTGAAAAATTAGATATTTTTGTATTGGTTGATTTGGAAAATACAGGTGTAAAAGAGTATGTTAATGTTAAAGATTTACCGGATGCAAGAAAATATATAATAGATAAAGATACAGTAAAATTCGAGATGGAATTTGACCAAGAACTTACAATCGGCCCTAAGATATCTGTACCTGAAGGTAAGAAGATTACAGCTCAAATGGAGCCGAACAATGCAAAAAAATGGATTGCTGAGTTTGATATGACGAGTTCCAATGCGTATACTAAGTTTATATTTGAAATTGGCAGATATAAATATGGCTCAAATATGGGTACTACAATGACAGAAGAAGATTATGATTTTAATGTTCCTTATGATGGAAGCTATGTTAATGTTGATATTTCTATTCCTAATATTTATCAAAGAACAGATGAGACAGAGGAATGGACACTTGTAAGTTCAATTGATAAGAATAAACTTACAAAGCTTGAATATACACTTACTTTTTCGGATGTTACAAAGGGTCCGGATGGAATATTGCCGGCAGATAATTTTGATACTGCCTATGGTATTAACTTTGATAATGACAATATAAGAGATGATATAACAATATATGATGGTTTAGATGCAGACGAGATTCTTGTAAGTGATGTTGAGGGAACTGTTAACAAGAAGGTTGTCACGTTTGTTAATGCAAGAGGTACAGGTCAATTTGTTTTCGGAATAAGAGGTGCATCTTTACTTAATCCGAATGTTACCAATCCGATTGCAAAAGATATATACGATCACCCGAATAAACAGGTTGAGACGACAGGTAATTCACTTATTTGGTTGACTCCTGATCCGAGCCAGATTACAAAATATATTATTTCTTATGATGCAAGTGGCGGGGAAAACGCTCCTGCATTTCAGATTAAGGAAAGAAACGTAGATATTAATTTGGCTACGGATATTCCTACAAAAACAGGGTATGTCTTTGATCATTGGGAAGGCTACAATCCGGATCATGAGCTTGTTACATATAATCCGGGAGCTACTTATACGGTTGATGCGGATATTTCATTAAGAGCTGTTTATAACGCAATTGATTATGCTGTAGCAGTTACAGTTGTTGATAAAGATGATACTAACACAAATCCGACGGATGTTGGAAGTGTAAATGGTACAGGTACGACATATCATTATGGCGATTCTATAACGTTAGTTGCAACACCTGCTACCGGATATCATTTCGTATCTTGGACAGTTGTAGATAATTCAGTAGTTTTAGCATCTGAGGATCTTACAAGTTCGGTTTTGAGATTTGATATGCCGTTAAATAACGTTAGCCTAATTGCAACTTTTGAAAAGGGAGAATATGAAGTTAGTGTTGTAAATGTTCCTGAAGACGGCGGAGATGTTACAGGCACAGGATTTTATGATTATAATGCTTTAGTTGAGTTGGTTGCAACACCAAGCACAGGATATTTGTTTACAGGTTGGTCAGAGATAAATGGTATAACGTTAACCGACGCACAAAAAGCAAGTGCAACTATAAGTTTCAATATGCCTGCAAATCAAGTTACGTTAAAGGCTAACTATGTAAAGAATGAATATCAGGTTATTGTTGAAACTTCAGGAAATGGAACTGTTTA
>CAZXFU010000025.1:0-4921 GCA_964640345.1 uncultured Eubacteriales bacterium | reverse complement strand
ATGTAAAGAATGAATATCAGGTTATTGTTGAAACTTCAGGAAATGGAACTGTTTATACTCCCGGTTTTTATGTTGCCGGAACTAATGTTCAACTTACAGCAGAGTCTGATACCGGTTATAAGTTTGACGGATGGGAAGTTGTTAGTGAGAATGTTACAATAAGCAGTTTGACAGATAGAAATATTACGTTTACTATGCCGGAGGAGAATGTTACCATAAGAGCAAATTTTGTAAAGAAGACATACAGAGTTTATTTAATAGCAGAGCCGAGTGGAGCTTGTACTTTTGAAGGCCAAGGCTCATATAATTATAGAAACGCAATAGATGTTTCGTTTACTGCTAATCCGGGATATGAGTTTATTGGTTGGGAAGCGGTTCTTGGAATAGAGTTGACTGAAACTGAGGTTCTTAGTGAGAGTTTGAGCTTTGGTATGCCGTCAAACAATGTGGTTTTGAAGGCTAAGTTTAATAAGAATATATATAATGTTTCATACGATTCAAACGGAGGCACAGGAGCTCCGGCTCAGCAAGAGAAGTTTAAGGATGTTGATTTGGAGTTAAGCAGTGTTATTCCTACAAAAACAGGATATACGTTTACAGGATGGAATGCGGCACAAAACGGTACTGGTACTGAGTATGCTGCAGGGTCTGTGTACAGCTTAAATGAAGAGTTGACATTATATGCACAATGGTCGGCTAATTCTTATGAGTTTTCTGTTGAAACTGTAAGTAGTAAGGCATATGGTTTAGAGACTGCCGGACTTCCTGTAACAGCAAGTGCTACTGTCGTTGAAGGCTATGTGTTTAGAAATTGGACTGCAACAGGCATTACTTTAACTGCCAGTCAGCAGACAAGCAAGAATGTAGTATTTATAATGCCGGGCAATGCAGTTAATTTAGTGGCAAATTACGAAATGGAGGCTCAGTAAAATTTCAAAAAAATAAGGGTTGAAAAAACGACCCTTATTTTTTTATTGAAATTTTGCTGTATGAATGATAAAGTATAAGCGAGGAGTTGATGAGATGATAGAGTTTGAACAATATAAAATTCAAATTGAAGAGTTAAAGAAATCTGTTGAAGAATTGGGTGTTTCTCTTTGACATTGCCGGGAGACTGAAAGAGATAGATAATCTTGAGATTGAGATTGCAAAAGATGGATTTTGGGATGATTTAGAGGCTTCTCAGAAGGTTTTGCAAAAAAGCAAGGGACTTAAGTCAAGTGTTGAGAAGTATAACAGTCTTGTTAGAGAGGTTGAGGATTTGGAAACGTTAAATATGCTTGGAATGGAAGAGGATGATTCTTCTGTTGTTGAAGATATTGGTAAGGGTATTCATAAGGCTAAGAAGGCTGTTGAGAAGTTAAGACTTGCTACGCTTTTAAATGGACCATATGATAAAAATAATGCTATATTGACACTTCATTCCGGTGCCGGCGGTACTGAGGCACAAGATTGGGTTGAGATGCTTTATAGAATGTATCTAAGATGGACTGAGCGTAATGGGTTTGTGGCTCGTGAACTTGATTATTTACCAGGTGATGATGCTGGTATTAAGAGCGTTACTTTTATTGTTGAGGGTGAGAATGCTTATGGGTATTTGGCTTGTGAAAAGGGTGTTCACAGGCTTGTAAGGATTTCGCCGTTTGATTCTAATTCAAGACGTCATACATCGTTTGCATCTCTTGATGTTATGCCGGAGATTTCTGATGACATTAATATTGATATTAATCCGGCAGATTTAAGGGTGGATACATATAGAGCGAGTGGTGCCGGTGGTCAGCATATTAATAAGACAGAGTCTGCGGTTAGAATTACACATATTCCGACCGGAGTTGTGGTCTCTTGTCAGACAGAGCGTTCTCAGATTCAAAATAGGGAAACAGCTATGAAGATGCTTAAGTCTAAGTTGTTTGAGATTAAGGAGAGAGAACATTTAGATAAAATCGAGTCAATAAAGGGCGATATGAAAGATATTGCTTGGGGAAGTCAAATTAGATCATATGTTTTTCATCCGTATAGTATGGTTAAAGACCACAGAACAGGATATGAGGTTGGTAATGTTCAGGCTGTTATGGATGGGGAGATTGATGGCTTTATTGATGCATATTTAAATTCTAAGGTTAGCAGGTGATTTTAGTGAAGTTATTTTTGCATAGTTGTTGTGGACCTTGTTCTACATATCCTATTAAGGTGTTAAAGGAAGAGGGGACAGATATTACTTCTTTTTGGTTTAATACTAATATTCATCCATATACAGAGTATAAGGCTAGGTTTGAGAGTTACGAAAAGCTTATGGAGATCGAGAAAATTCCGACAGTTGTGGTTCATGATTATGATATAAAAAGGTTTACACGTGCAGTTTATGGTATTGAGGATAAGAGATGTAAATATTGTTATGAGAGCCGTATTGAAGCAGTTGCAAAGACTGCCAAGGAAAGAGGAATGGATGCTTTTTCTACAACTCTTTTGGTTAGTCCGTATCAGAAACATGAGTTACTTAAAAGTGTTTGCGAGGAAATGGCAAAGAAATATGGTATAGATTTTTATTACAGAGATTTTCGCGAAGGCTTTAGAGAAGGACAGAATATTGCACGCGAGATGGGGTTATATATGCAAAAGTATTGTGGGTGTATTTATTCAGAAGAGGATAGGTACATTAAGCAGATAATGGAAAAAAGGGCATTGTAATAAAGATGATTTGCGGTGCACTAAAGTAATGTAAAATAGTGAGGTTTTTTATGAGTGTTTATGTTTTTTACGGTGAGGAGGATTTTCTTCGGGAGTATAATGCCGGGAAAATTATAAAGGAATGCAATTTGAACAATCCCGATATGAACTTTGTGAAGCTTAGTGATGAGAATATTGAAAAGATAATTGACAATTGTGAGCAGCTGCCTTTTTTTGATGATAAAAAGGTGGTGTATGTTAAAGGGGCGGGATTTTTCAGTGGTAATAAAAAGATTTCTGCAGCTACTGTTGAGAAAGTTGTTAAATATTTGGAGACTGCACCGGATTATGTGGATGTCATTTTTAATGAAGAGAGCGTGGATAAGAGATTATCGCCGTACAAAAAGCTTTCTAAAGTTGCTAGGTTTGAGGAGTTTAAGTTTAGAGGTGAGGTTGACTTAGCTAACTGGATTTGCGGTGGGATGAAAAAATGCGGTGGAAGTATTGATATTGAAGCAGCTAAGTATTTGGCAGAGGTTTGCGGACCTTCTATGAGCTATTTATACAGTGAGATAAAGAAACTTGCGATATTGAGCAAGGAAGGGGAAATTATTAACAGAGAGCTAATAGAGGATGTTGCTGTTAAGAGTGTTCAGGGAATGATTTTCGATTTGACTGATGCAATTGGACTTAAGGATAAGTCGCGAGCTTTATTGGTGTTGGAGGAGCTTATTTTAAAGAAGGAGGCAGAACAGTTTATTTTGATTATGCTATATAAGCATTTTAGAAATATGTTTTTGATAAAGGTTGCAATGAATGAAGGACGTACGAGTGCGGATTATTTGGGTATAAATCCGTATGTTTATAAGAAGTTGCTCGGTCAGGTCAAGAAATATACTGAGGCTGAAATAAGGGAGATTATGGCTAAGTTTACGGTGCTCGATTATAAGAGTAAACGTGGCGAAATTGACCTCAGAACAGGAATTGAGTCGGTTATTTGCTGCTTGGGGAAATAAGAGTTTAATTAAAAATTGATTTTAATTGTGGCATTACGTCATTTGTAGCATCATATCCTATTTTTATAAGCCCTGAGACATTCTTAAAATCTAATAGACCGATTTCATCGGGAAATTCTATAGATATTAAAAATTTTTCTTTACCGACGAGTGCTTGTTTTGCATTTAGTTGCATGATTTCAAAGGAGTGAATGACTAATTCGCATATTCCACTATTATTTGGCTTTTCATATTTTTGTGATAAGTCTATTGCAAGAATATTTTTTTCTCCTGTCGAATAGAGAAGGTTTATTGGCAGGTTGTCAGAAAGACCGCCATCGATTAGTATAGATTTTTTTATCTTTTTTGGATAAAATATTGCCGGAAGTGACGAACTTGCACGCATTACTTCAGATAAATATGCATCATCTTTCCAAATTGTATTTTGAATTTGTGGAAGGTCTTTTACTGAGTTGGTATAGGCTATTGTTTTACCTGTTATTAAATCTACGCATGGAGATATAAAACGGATATTAGTTTCTGTTATGTGCTTGTTTTTAGAGAGTTTTCGTAAATATGCTTCTAATTTATTACCTCTTATGAGTCCGGACATTGTTATTGTCGAACGTGTAATGAGTTGGAAGACTGAACGTACATATTGAGGATAACACGGGTCTAGAAACATAAAATAGTTTTTTGAGAAGTTTCTTAGTACTTTTTCTAAGTCTTTTGCTTTATATCCAATGGAGTATAATCCGCCTACAATTGAGCCGATACTTGTTCCGGCAACTGAAGAAGGAATTAAGTTGTTTTCTTCTAAGGCTTTTAATACTCCGATATGTGCTGCACCTTTTGCACCTCCGCCGGATAAAACGATTCCAAATGACATAATTACCACCTGTAATAGTGTATGAAAAATTCTTGTATTGTGTGAAAAGTATAAAGAAAATGTTAGCATTGACGATAAATGAAATAGAAAGAGGTGTACTTCCATGGGTAATTTTAGAATTTTTTTTGTTGATAATGCTGAGAATGGCTTGAATAGAATTAACAAAGAAATGGTAAAAATTTCCTGGGGGGGGGTATAAAAGTCTAGGAGTAAATAATAGAGCTAATTATAAGACTAACTTTTATGTAGATGATGCATAAGGGTTGGTCTTTTTATTTTAAATTTTTACATTAGGGGGACAAAAGATGAGAAAAGTAGTATCTGTAATATTGTCATTTTTAATAATTGTAAACACCGTATTTGCATATAC
>CAZXFU010000024.1:0-17709 GCA_964640345.1 uncultured Eubacteriales bacterium | reverse complement strand
AAAGTTTTGGGAAAAGAAAGTGAAGCAACTAAAAATTCAATAGTTGTACTACCTTTTAATGATACATCTTCGATTTCCGCAAGTGCAAAGCCTTATGTTTATTATGTATATTCCCAAGGTATAATGTCAGGAATGACTGACGGTTCGTTTTCTCCAAAAACTGCTTTAACACGAGCTCAAGCTGCATCTGTTTTCCAAAGAATATATAAAAAAGTAGATATTAAGCCTTCTACTACACCATCAACAAATACTAACACTACATCTTTTGTAACCGGTATAATAACAAAAATTGATACTTCTGCTTCGAGTGTATGGATAAAATCCAATGGTAATACAGAAGAATATGAATATGACTCAAACACAAAATTCTATATTTCTTCAAAGCAAGTAACTTCAGCTTCTATGAAGGTAAATGCTACTGTTACAGCAACACTTACAGATTCTTCATACATCACTTCAATGAATATATCTGACGGCGGAAACATAGTTACAAAAACAGTAAAAGGTACTATTTATGCTGCAAGTTCAACTTCCAAAACAATATCTGTTACTACAAACGGTTCAAGAATTGCATACACATATGATAATGCAACAACATATAAACTTGATGGAGAAACATCAACTTTAATTGATGCCATACAGAAAGATTATGAAGTAACATTGACTGTTGACACATCCAATTATATAGTTTCTGCGGATGTTACTTCTCCAAAAACAACTTCAACTGATGAAAGAATAATTGGCGAAATAGTCGAAGCGAATGTAAAAAAAGGATACATAATTATAGAAACGTCTAAAGGCAAAGAATATATCTTGATGGATGAATATGTAGATAACTACACAAAAGATGATGAGGATTACTATTTTGATGATGACACAGAATTTGAATATAACGGTGCTACAAAAACATATAAGAATGTTGCAACTTCAAGTTATCTATATAATGAGGGTTACTTTGTTGCAATAACAATAGGTAAAAAAAGCACGATCGATTTAATTGAAATCGCTTCTAAAGAGTCTAATTTAGATGAAGACAGTTCATCAAGCTCGTCTAGTTCAGGAGACATGGTTGCCGAAATTATAGAAGCTGATAAAAGTGTAGGATATATCGTTGTTGAAGATGTTGACAAAGGAAAGACCTATATTTTAATGGATGATGAGATTGGAGAATATGATAAGGACTATAAAAACAAAAGTGAAGATTATTACTTCAACACAAGCACAGAATTCTATTATGAAGGTTCTTCTAAAACATACAAAAACATCTCTTCTACAAGCTATCTTTACAATGAAGGCTACTATGTAAAATTAACTTTCGGCAAAAATGATTATATTGAAGAAATTGAAGTCGCTTCTAAAGAATCTAAATTAAAAAGTAGCTCAACTAATTCATCAACATCTTATTCTTCAGAAGATATGATGGATGATAATTACTTGGTTGGCGAAATCACAAGCATATCAGATGACGAGTTGGTAATAAAAGCAGATGACGGAGAAAAATATACAATAGCCGTTGCTTCAAAAGCTGTTGTATTAGATTACAGTGCAACAAAACCATCTTCAAAAATGGTTGATTATGTTGATGCATATGATGACGAAGATATTGATAAAAAAGATAGAGTCCTGGTTATCCTTTGTAAAAGTGAAGAAACAGCTTTAATAATTTTATTAGATTAGGTATAAATTAAACCTTCTAAGACTATAATTTACTACAAGATTAATTCCTGTAGTAAATTTATTCTAGGAGGGTAAAACATATGGAAGAAGCGTTTGATAATATTTCGCCAATAGAAAAAAAAGAAAATTCAAATATATTCGATTATTTGTTGGAAAAGCTATCAAAGAATAAAACATATGACGAAGACACTCAAAATTTATTAGAAAATCTAAAAAATGCTCAAAGCGACTTTGAAACAGCCATAGCAAACTATGAGTTTGCAAAAGAACCCGAATTAATTGATTACTACATATATAAAATAAAAGCAACCCAAACAAGATATCAATATTTACTAAAAAAAGTAAAAGAACGCGGACTGTAAATTATATAAAAATGAAAGGATGAATAAAATGGAAACAATATTAGTATATATTTTGGCAGTACTCGGTGTTTGCCTAATTGCTAAAGTACTTTCAGCCCCAATAAAGCTCATCTTTAAAATACTTGCAAATGCTTTAATAGGTGGACTGGCATTAATAGTTATAAACTGGATTGGTGGTTTTTTCTCATTCCACATTGATTTAAACTTTTTTTCTGCTCTAATCACGGGAGCTCTGGGTGTTCCGGGAATTATAATATTACTTATACTTAAGATGTTTATTTAAGAGAATACGCACATAAAAAGTGGCAGAACTAACGCCACTCTTTATGTGCGTACTCTTTTAAATAAACTTGCTTTTATCCCAGTTCAACAAAATGTATTCCACCATCATTTTTTAACCTAAAACTATTTCCGCTATCTGACACATTATCTATAACAATTCTCCTATTTCCAGTCATCTTAACGTTTATTTTATAAATAGTATTAAGATAGCTATACTCAACCTCATATCCTTTCCAAGAACTAGGGACACATGGCTCTATATAAAGCATATTTCCTCTAAACTTTAACCCTAATAAAAACTCTATTCCAAACCTATACATCCACGAAGCAGCCCCGGTATACCAACTCCAACCGCCACGCCCTAAATGTAACGGATTTGCGTATACATCTGCTGCAATAACAAACGGTTCTAATTTATACTTCCTCATTTCACTATCTGTTCTGCTATGGGTTATAGGATTTAACATATCAAAAACCTCAAAAGCCTTATCGCCGTCTCTTAGCAAAGCATAAGCTATGCCTGTCCAAACAGCCGCATGAGTATATTGCCCACCGTTTTCTCTTACGCCTTCCGGATAACTTTTTATATATCCGGGTCTTAACTCACTTTTGCAAAATGCCGGCGTAAGCAACTTTATAAGTCTGTTTTCTCTATCAAACAAATAATTTGAAAGTGAAGTCATCGCCTTTTGCTTTTTTACATCATCTCCCGCACCTGAAATTACACTCCATGACTGAGAAACAGAATCGATTTTACATTCTTCATTTAATACAGAACCAAGAGGCATTCCATCATCAAAAAAAGCTCTTTTATACCATTCGCCGTCCCAAGCACTACTATTTATATTTTCTTTTAACTTTGCAGCAAATTCCGAATACTTATCTGCCAAATCCTCTCTCGACTGACTTCTGCAAATAGGAACAAAATCCGTTAGTATTTTATACACAAACCAAGAAAGCCAAACACTCTCTCCTTTCCCCTTATTACCAACTTCATTCATTCCGTCATTCCAATCGCCGGATCCCATTAATATTAGTCCATGTTCCCCTGTCTTTAGCGAATGATCTATTGCAAAAATGCAATGAGCAAATAAAGAGGCTGTACTTTTTGAATATTCAAATTCTATATATTTTTCATCCTCATGCTCGTCCAATTCAGCTCCTTCAATAAACTCAACTTGTTCATTTAATATGCTTTTATCTTCTGTAACTTTTATATAATAATTTGTTACATAAACCAGCCACAGTAAATCATCAGAAAATTTTGTCCTAGTGCCCTTTTTAGCCTCTTTATGCCACCAATGCAAAACATCTCCTTCATTAAATTGATGTTTTGCATGATATAAAATCTCATCACGTGTAATTTCCGGCAATATATAAGAAAACGGCATACTGTCTTGAAGCTGATCTCTAAAACCTGTTGCACCACCTGATTGATAAAACGAGCTCTTTGCCCACATCCTACACACCAACGACTGATAAAGTAAAAATGAATTTAACAATAAATTTGTTGCTTTATCCGGAGTATTAACCTTTATTTTATTAATATCTTTTTTATAAAATTCTTTTATCTCATTTAATTTATTTATTCGATATTCTTTGCTACGATATCTATATATAACATCATCATTTTCATATACCCCAACCAAAAACGCACCGTTAATTTCTCCACTTACACGAACATTTCTGTAAATATTAAATCCAGTATTGTTTCTTAAAACTTTGCATTCCTCATCTGATAAAACAAAAACCTGATTATCCGCAAATTCTCTCTCATACCTATTATTAAACAATAAAATATTATTTTGAATTTTATGTTTAACATTGCTTTCTTTAAAATTATTACTAAAGCCTAAAACCGGCTCTATATAATAGCCAATTTCAATATTTCTCTCATCATTTCTTAAATTCTTAACTCTAAAATCTAAAACCTTCAATAAATCCTTCTTAGGAACAAACACAGTAAGTTCAACCCTAAAATCATCAACAATTGCTATATATCTTGTATAACCCAATCCAAAACTAACTTCATATTCTCCTTCAGAATTAAACGGCAGTAAAAATGGTGAAAAATACACATCGTTGTCTAAATCTTTTATATATAAATATTCACCCAAACTATCACTTACAGAATCATTGCTCCATGGTGAAATCCTATACTCGTGGCTGTTAAATGCCCATGTAAAACCACCGCCAGACTCTGTAGTAATACACCCGAAATTATCATTTGCCAAAACATTGCTCCATGGCAGTGGTGTATAATTATTTTTAGACGGATAAACAACGTACTCATTATTTTTCTCATCAAACCCGCCAATTCCATTAAAAAACTCGAGTTTTCTGCGTTCAAGTCTAGTATTACTCTGTGTTTCAACAGATAAACGCACTTCATTTTTTAATACGCCGTCCGATGTTAAAAACATACCATCCTTAGATACAAGTCTTGAAATATTTATAAGCTCCTCCAAATCAGGCTTGCTGATAATCTCTCCTCTTAGCAAAAAAACTCCGCCACTTACATTTTGCAAAACCCCAAGGTGACTTGAACAAACCACTTCACAAATACTATTCCACAAAGGATGACTGTAGCTTATTTCTTCCTGACTAATCACTACTAAATCCACATAAATTCCTTTTGTTCTCCAATATTCGTGAGCTTTAATAACCCTATAAATAATATCCAAATCTTCATATTTTGAAATTATAATAAGGACAACAGGTAAGTCACCCGAAATTCCATGACTCCAAAGAATACTCTTTGTACTATTCAACACTTTTCACTCCTTAAACCAAATACTTTATTAATTCATCAAAAAACTTAACCTCTTCAGCAGTTACATTAAGATATGAAAGCTCAACCTGACTTCTCGCATAAGCCAATCTAAACACAGATGATATCATTTCTTCACTCCTGTACTTGCCGGCAATATTTACTGCGTGTTCCTTACTCGTATCCAAACCCGTAATAAAACAAACTGATGCACTCTTATTAGGCTCTACTCTTACGTTACGTCTTTGAACAAAAGCAGGATCTAAAACGTCCCCAACAGTTCCAAATAACGGTTTACCTTCCATAACAGAAATAGGATTTAAATTGCTACGTCCTCTACCGATAAATTTCATTCTATCTGTCTCAAATTGAAAATCTCCAAACTCTTCCCCATCAACAAATGAAGTTTGAAAAGCATAAAAACTCTCCTCATTTTTATTCCTCGAAAGCCTTCTGGCAAATAAAATCTCATCATCTTCTGAAGTACTGATAAACAAGCCATAAAACGCTCTATGTGAAATGTCTGCATTTTGATCTCCGATAACTAGTTCCAACAATCCGGTAATTTCAAAATCTATAATTTCATTACCATGATTAACAATCGTAATTCGTCTTATATCCGCATTATCTTCTGTAGCCACTACAACTTCATAATTTGTTTCTATATCTTTATCTCTCCTTACAAACTTTGCTTTATCTCCTGAAAAAGATACTAAATACTTGTCTGGCTTCTTTAGATATGGTAAAAACGACGGACTCCATATTTCTCCATTATCCAACCTCTTTATATAAAAAGTTTGTCCATAAAAGTTTTTCAAAATATCACTCCTATATCTCGATATTGCAATATTTCTAAACTGAGTGTAATTAACCCCTCTGTCATTTATTCTTACAGAAAAACTCCCATTGGTAAGAACATTAAAACTAGGTCTTACATCTTCTTTTATTTCAATAAACCTATCTGTGTCAATGCTTTCAAAATAAACTTTCTTAGGCGGAATAACCTTTTCTTTGCTATCCTTTGTGTAAATGATATCGCCCGGCACCTTTTCTTGTAAAAGGAAGTCAGCAGATCTCACATACACATTACTATGAAATCTTTCTTGCATAATAAAATTATTAACCACATTGTTTATAGCCACTAAACTCATTCCCTGATGATGTGCCATATAACTTTTTATTTGGGCAAAATTTTTCTCGCCGTTTAGCAATTTAAGCCTGCCAGGAGTAAAGTCAATTGCCTCATAGAAGCCATATTGCCCTAACATATCATATTTTTTTAACTCTCTTAAATTTTTTACTGCTTCTTTAGGGCTTACCATAAGTGCAAGCATTGTAGAATACGGAGAAATAACTGTATCTTCTATAAGTCCTCTCTTAAGTCCGAGCCATGGCACGCCTAAAGCTTTATACTGATAATTTAAATTAATGTCAAAGTTATAAAACGCAGATTCTGAAATTCCCCAAACAACATTTTTCTTTTTCGCATAAAAAATCTGACTCTTAATAACAAAATCATACGTTTCATCAAGTAATGTTTTCGGATAGTTTTTCATAACCAAAAGAGGCATAAGATATTCAAACATTGTACCGGTCCAAGATACTAAACCTTTATCACGGTTTAACTTAGTCAAACTTCTCCCCAGTGAAAACCAATGCTTAACAGGAGCTTCATGCCTTGCAACAGCCAAAAAACTCGTCTGCCTTGCTTCTGAAGCCAACAAATCATAATATGAATTAGTAAGACGCCCCTCTTCCAAATTATACCCTATTGAAAAAATATTTTTCTTTTTGTCATATAACAAGGAAAAATCAACATCATCGATTAGCTTATCCAACTTAGAAATAATTTCTTCCTTTTCACTCGACTCTTCAATTATCCTATAAACCCCTTCTTTTGTAGTGATGCAATACGCCAAAAAATTCCCGTTATCCACAGTTGAAATATACCTTGGGAAAAGTGGTTTCAGTGTTTTAGTATTATACCAATTTAAAAGATGTCCATTCCATTTCTCAAGTTGCATCACAGTCATTAGCAACTTCTTTAATCTTCTAACTACTTCATCTTTATCAATAAAATGTAAATCATATGCCGATAAAATTGCAAGCATCCCAAATCCTATATTAGTAGGCGATGTCCTATATGCCACTCCGTTTGGCGGATCTTCCTGAAAATTATCAGGTGGCAAAAAATTATTTTCTTCATTCATTAGATTATCAAAATATGCCCACGTCTTTTTTGCATACTCTCTTAATTCTTCCAACTCAATATTATCTAACTTTCCTTTTTTATCAGTAATAGGCTTACTTATATAGTACGCCACAAACGGTGCTATTAGCCAAACTGCAAATAAAAATACACTAAATGAAATCGATACAAAATCCCCTTTAAAGAAATAAGAAAATAACACTATTAAAATTCCAAAAACTATATTGGATTTCATTAAATTATAAAAACTTGCCAAAGTATTTTTAAGCTTAGTTTCCATATCCGCCGCAGTAACCCATTCAAGCAAATTTTTCCTCACAAAGAATAACCTGTAAATAGTCACAATAATTGCTGAAAACATAAGCCATGCCTGAAATGGTAAAAATAAAAATTGATATAAAAATTGCTTTTTATTTCCCCTTATACCTAAAACAATAGCAAAAGCAGTCCATATTAAAGGATTACCCGGCAAAACAGAAAATGAAAGTAAAATTAAAAACATAATCAATGGTGCTGTTAAACTTCTTCTCAAATTGTCGAAAATTTTCCAACGTGAAATCCCATTTATTGGATTTTTAACTTTTTCATTTACCCTATTTCTTACTTTTTTGAAAAGCCATGGCAATACCTGCCAATCGCCCCTTACCCATCTATGTGACCTTAAAGCGTACGCATTATATCTTGCCGGATATCCGTCAATTAACTCAATATCCGTAGCAAGCCCTGCCCTTAAATATGCTCCTTCAAGTAAATCGTGACTCAATATTGAATTATCCGGTATTGTATCTTTCAATACCTTTTGGAAAACATCTAAATCATAAATTCCCTTACCTGTAAAAATAGCCTCGCCAAACAAATCCTGGTAAATATCCGACGACGCACAAACATACGGATCTATTCCGCCTGTTCCTGCAAATATCTGTGAAAACTTACTTTGGTTAGCACTTACAACATCTATTCCAATATGTGGCTGAATAAGTGCATGTCCAAATACAACTGCTGTCTCATCCTCATTTAAAACCGGTTTATTTACAGGATGTGAAATTGCTCCAATAAGCTTTTTTACCTCGCCTATCGGAATAAATGTATCCGCATCAACTGTTAAAACATATTTTATTTTAGGGAGAACACTGAAATTATCTGAAAAAGTCCTATAGTCATCAGCTTTTCCTGTTCTTAGAAATTCATTAAACTTTAAAATTGCTCCCCTTTTTCTTTCCCAACCAATCCATTTGTCCTCTGATGCATTAAAAAATCTTCTTCTATAAGCAAAGAAAAACTTATTCTCACCATACTTTCTGTTTAACTCTTTTACAGTATTTATACCAATATTTGAAATGTTTTCATCTTCTTCTATTTCTTCTAAATCACTTTCCTTTACATCTCCTAGTAAAGTAAAAAAAACATTTTTATCTTGGATTGACACATAGTGTTTTTCCAAATTAAACAACATATCTTTTACTCTTTTTTCACCGGATAATAATGTCGGAACAATAATCATCGTAGCCGCATTTTCCGGTACGCCATCAAAATAATCAAGCCTAGGAATAATTCGTGGTCTAAAAATTCTGCTAAACATATAGTTTGCAAAACAATTTCCGCCGTCAAACGCCACAATAAAAGCTATAACTAATCCCAAAACAGAAATAACATTAATTCCTACCGTATAATATAAAAAATACGCCAATAATCCAGTAGAAATCAGTACAAAAAGCAGCATTGTTAAAAAATATATAGAAAACGGTTTCTTACTATAATATCTTTTTAACCTAAAACCTTTCGTAAGCTTCACATCAAGCCTACGAAGCATCTCGTCTTCTCCCTCTCCAAACAAATAAAACCCGACATGCCCACGTTTCTCATCATCACTATTTTCATCCGCACACATAACACATTTTTTTGCAACATGTAACTCGGAAATTTCAAAGTCCTTTGCAATACTTTGAACTCGACTCCTGTAAGCATTTTTACTCTCCAGATCCATCTTTTTGTAAATACCTGACTTTTCATTTTCAAAAATGTGCTCTGTTTCACTTACTTCATTAAATACATCATTCCAATTTATATTCGAAACATACTTTAAACTCTGAATAGAATTACCTATTTCAATTTTCATACCAGCCTGAATACTATGCTCTTTTCTTGAAATTAGCTCTATGCTCGTACCGTATCGCTCTATGTAACTGTCAATACGGTTTATAATAATAATACCATCTTTTCCCATTCTCCTTAATTTATAAGCAAGATGTTCATAAAAAGAATAATTATCTTTTATATCCGGTAACTTTAATTCAGATATTGCAGAATACTCTGAAATCCACTTTTCTGCCTGTTCCCATTTATGATAAGTCGTAACAACGTTTTCACTTATCCATCTAATCTTTTCTATAAGTGCAATTCTAAGGCAAACTCCAAGATTCCATATTTCTCGCATATATAACGGTGTTACTTCTTCATACTTATTAATAAAACGCTCTATTATATTCTCATCTACCTTGCCGTCATTTTTTTCAACTATTTCACACGCAATAGTAAAAACCCTTGTAAAACCGGATGATACAAGGGGCAAGTCTCTATATATTTTCTTAGTAAAATCCCTTTTTATCTGCTTTGCATGCTCTTCTATAATATAAAAATTATCTAGTAGCCATTCGCTTGCAGGAATAAGTTGAGATTTGTACTTTTCATTTTCATTAAGTCTTTTATATATATTAAATATTACTGAAAAATTTTTATTCAGCTCAGCTAAGGCTCTGTCATTATTGTTTTTCATATCAAAAAAGCTCCTTTTTTACCATTATTGTTGACAAAAAAGGAACTTTTTATTCGAGTAAGCAAAGACTTTTTCTGCTTACCCGAGTTTATTATAAAACCTCAAACCCTAATATCTCAATACTATTAGATATCAATTCTTTATCATTATCAATACCAAGCCCAAGTTCAGTAGACAAATACTTTTTATTATCATCCGGAAAAACAGTGACAATATTCTCATTGCCATCATTAAACAAAACTGATGCTAGGAAATTTCCTCCACCGGATATTCCAACGCCCAGTCCATTTCTAATCAAAATCCTTGCCATATTTACCGCATCATTATCATTTATAAGAATTACCTTATCTATACTTTCTCTATTCACAATCTTAGGAATAAACTCATCCCCTATTCCTTCAATCTTATGTGTTCCCTTTGTATCTCCAAGTAAAATCGTAGACAACGAATCCGGCTCATAAGCATAAGCCTTTATATTTTTATCGTATTCTTTTAAAACAGCTGTAACTCCCATCAAAGTACCGCCTGTTCCTATCCCTGATACAAAAGCATCTATCTTCCGACCATTCATCTTAGATAATATTTCTTTTCCGGTGCTTTCATAATGTGCCAATACATTATCTGGATTTTCAAATTGGTTACTCCTAAAACCACCAATTTGCTCTGCCAATTTATCTGCCATACCTATAGCCGCTATAAAACCCCCCTCTTCTCTACTAACTTCATGTAAAATTGCTCCATAGTTTTTCAATATTTTTTTTCGCTCGTTACTCATCCAGTCCGGCATAAAAACATGAACAGGACTTTTTAGGACTCCTCCAATTGCGGCAATAGATATCCCCATATTCCCACTTGTTGCTTCTATAATAGGTTGCCCTACCTTTAGCTTTCCACCATCTATCGCAGACTTTATTATGTAATAAGCGGCTCTGTCTTTTATACTTCCGCTAAAATTATACCATTCAAGCTTTACAAATACATTCTTACTTACGCCACCATGTTCACAGATTATTTTTATCATAGGCGTATTACCTATTAACTTACCAACTTCCTCAATATCCACCGGCTTATCTCTCCTCCTTAGAATATTTTCTGCTTTATAATTTATCTTATGCACTTTTAATTCTATATTTCTCTCTTGTTGCTTCTCCACCTCTTATATGCCTCTCTGCTTTATTTTCATCTAAAACTAATTTTACTTCATGAGCCAAAGTAGCATTTATTCGCAAAAGCCGTTCTGTAATATCTTTATGCACGGTGGACTTGCTAATCCCAAACTTTTTAGCGGCAGCTCTTACAGTTGCTTTACTATCAATTATGTACTGTGCCACTTCAATTGTTCTCTCTTCTATATACTCTTTCATAACAAAACCTCCATGAATACATTTTGTTACATACATATTCATAGTGACTTTTATTATGCTAATTTACTTTTAACACCCTTTTTAACATATATTCCGCTACACTGCTTGGTGCAACCTTGCCGGGTAAACCAAGCAATAACTCTGCCTTTATTCCGAGACTATTTGCCAATTCAAAATCTACTCCGCCCGGTTTTGAAGCCAAATCAATAATTAGGCTGTCCTTCTTCATTTTTCTTAGCTCATCTTTAATAACTAAAGCAGGAACCGTGTTAAACAAAATATCCGTATGCGGTAAAATCTCTTCTAGCTCAGAATATCTTGCTCCGACGTATCCCATAGCCTTAATCCAAGCAAGATCCTCATCTTTTCTTGCAACTACAGTAACATTTGCATGTAATCCCTTTAATAAATCTGCCAATATTTTACCAATCCTGCCAAACCCCAAAACTAAACAATTTGATGAATGGATAGTACGCCTAGTTTCTTTCATCGCTACTTCAATTGCCCCTTCAGCAGTAGGAATTGCATTATAAATTGCAAAATCCTCATCATCTAAAAAATCATATAATTCTATTTCATATCTATTTGCTATCTCCTTTACTTTACTTGAAAAACTTCCCGCAAGCAACTTTTTATTGTCTTTCATACTTAAAAAAAGCTTTTCAATACTTACTCTTCCTGAAAATTCCGGTGCATTAACAGTTAAACTATCACGTGAAAAAGGTATACCGCAAATAACTAAACTGGCTCCATCTAAAAAACTTTCAATATCAGAATCATTATCTGAATATTTTTTTACAATAAACTCCCTATCTTTTAACAACTCCGCAAGGACATCGTTCCTTTCATCCCCACCAAGCATGCAAATGCTTTTTTTCATAAAATCACCTCTAGACATGATATGTTTATGAAAAAAATTATTGACTTTTTTCACAAAAAAAGGGCCCCGTTTAAACGGGGCGCCTACCAACCTTTCTGCTTCTATTCGGTTTTGCTTCTTTCCCATCAACTCGTTTTACATAACGAATTTCATGTTCAAGATCGGCAATTATCTGCCCAGCTTCTGAATCCCATATATCAGGGATCTCAGCAATAAGATCCTTCAACTTTTCAACCAGTTGAAGACTCTTCTTATTACCATTCTTTTTAGGTACTTTGTTATCGACCTTCCTCCTCTTCGTCATAACAAAATCTGATACCTCATAGCCACCTTCATACACATTATATGCCTTTCCCAAAGCCATAAGTTCAACCTGCTCAGCAACATTTGCTTTAAGCAAAGTCTCCTTTAGCTTCTTTTGAGGCACAGGTTCGCCGTGACCGATAAACAAAGTATAACCCGGCTCAATCCTTTTAAGCCATCTAAGCAAGCCTTCTTGATCGGCATGAGCAGAAAACGCATTTATTCCTAGCACTTTCGCTCTAACTTTATAATCCCTTCCATGAATCTTCACAAAGGGTCTTCCCTCAATAATCTGCCTTCCTAAAGTTCCCTCTGCTTGGAAACCGGTAAATATAATTGCAGAATCAGGATTGGAAATATCCTTTTCCAAGTGGTAGAGAACACGACCGGCATTACACATTCCGGCAGCTGAAAAAACAACATAATTGTTTTTTTCGGCAATAACCTTTTTGCTGTTATCCGCGTCCAACACCATATTAAGGTTTGGGAAAGAAAAAGGATTCTCGTCATTTTTTAGCAGCTTTACCACGCTACTCTTAAATTCCTCCTGGAATCCTTTAAACTTATGCGTGGCTAACACACCCATCGTAGTATCCACATAAACGGGAGTGCTTCTGAAGACATCCGCTATCCAATCATCTCTTTGCTTCATATCGTTATAGAAACAAAAGAGAACTTCCTGGGTTCTGCCTACAGCAAATACCGGAAAAATTACATTCCCGCCTTTTACCAAGGCAGTCGCAGCAGCCTCACGCAGTTCTTCCCAGCTTTCTTCACGATTGCGGTGAAGCCTGTCAGCATACGTAGATTCAACAACAACAGCATCTACATCGCTCTTCATTGAATCCCGTCTCTGCTTTAGTATGGCATTGTTTTCTCCAATGTCACCAGAGAAATAAATCCTGTACTTCTCTTCTCCGTTATTAAACGTCATCATAATGGAGCTAGATCCGACAGCATGCCCCGCATTATAGAAGCATACTTCAAGGCAGTTACTAATCTTAATGGTCTTTCCCCTTTCAACCCCTATAAACTGCTCCTGAACGTTCGTAGCTTCCTTAACCGTATACAACGGTTCAAGTCCCACTAATGAGATAACACGTTTATCAGTGAGCTTGAGCTTTTTTACCGTCTGCAATGCTTCAGCTTCCTGTATTCTGGCAGAATCTGTAAGCATTATATCCGCCAGTTCAATCACAGGTCTAGTCGCATAAATCGGTCCGCGATATCCCTGTTTGTAGAAATACGGAAGCCGACCTATATGGTCAATATGTGCATGTGTCACAAATATCGCTTTTACTCTGCTTGTGAGCTCAGCTATATTTGTATTAAGACTCTTGTGAGTTTTATCCGAAAATAACCCACAGTCAACCATATAACTCTCTTCAAGCCCAAGGGCTGTTACTCTTATAAGGTAACAGGAACCCGTCACAGTGTCTGCCCCTCCGTAAGGGATAATCTGAATCCAACTGCCATTATTATCTGACATTTTTCTCCCTCCTGTTTTATTTCTACGTCCGGCTTTTAAAAAATCCACCTATCTCTATCATTACCATACCAACTTAGTCATTGTATCACATTTTACATAACTAATCAACTTGTTTTCTTATATTATATCAACATTTTCTTTTTAGTACATTATAATCAAGAATAATTAGCAATAACCATTGCATATATTTCTATCTAGGAAGGTGACTAGAATTGAAAAAATTTATTTTCATTATATTATTGCTATTACCATATATCTCTACTGCAACTATATCCCCAGAAATCTCTGGAAAAAATGCAGTTGCAATCGAAATAAACAGTGGTCGAATATTATATGAAAAAAATGCTTTTGATAAAGCAAATATCGCAAGTACAACGAAAATAATGACATCAATTATAGCTGTTGAAAACAACTCATTAGATGATACCGTAACAGTAAGTAAAAAAGCTTCTTGGACAGCTGGCTCATCCATCGGCTTAAAAGAAAATGACAAAATAAAATTAAGTGAATTATTATACGGATTAATGCTAAACTCCGGTAATGATGCAGCCGTTGCAATTGCAGAACATACTTCCGGAAGCACAGAAGCATTTGCAAATCTAATGAATGAAAAAGCAAAAGATCTCGGAGCACTAAATACACATTTTGTCACGCCCCACGGATTAGACACGAATGAACATTACTCAACAGCATACGACATGGCAATAATTGCAAAATATGCATTAAATAATCCAATAATTGCTAAACTCGTTTCTACCCAATTTTACACAATGACGTTTTTAGACGGAAAAACAAAGCAATTAAAAAATACAAACCCATTATTATCCTTTTATGAAGGAATAAGCGGAATGAAAACCGGATATACCGGACTTGCCGGAAAATGCTTGGTAGCATCTGCAAAACGTGATAATTTAGAAATTATAGTCGTGACACTCGGAGAGCCATCATCAAAACTCCGAATTAGCGATACTGTAAAAATACTAGACTACTGCTTTAAAAACTATAAATTATATGATCTAAGAGAAATTTATCCGATAAATTTCTCTGTAAAAATTCAAAAATCCACAAAAGCTTCTGTTTTTCCAATTTATAAAAATGCACTAATACTCCCATTAACAGAAAATGAAAAAGAAAATATTTCTGTAAAAAAATATATCGAAACGAACTTAATCGCTCCGATAGAAATAAATCAACATATTGGCAAAATTCAGTTCAAAAGCAGTAATGAAGTAATCGGTGAAATTGAAATATGTGCTCCGTATTCAGTACATAGAACAAAAATACATGAATATTATGGAATTATTTTTAATACATTTTTAGACTTCAACCAATACATACAATGAGTAGAGCTGTATGTCATTTTTCAGAATTTTCTAGCATTGTCTCTATAAAAATTCCATAACCTCTGGTAGGATCGTTAATTAAAACATGTGTAACGGCTCCTACCAGTTTCCCATTTTGAATAATTGGACTTCCACTCATGCCTTGAACTATGCCGCCAGTTTCCTCAATCAACTCCTTATCGGTTACCCTTATTATCATACTCTTTTCCTGTATCTCTCCATGAGTATTTACCTGCTCTATCTCAATATCGTAAGCCTTTACTTTTTCGCCATTTATAGTACTTAATATTTGAGCCTTCCCTTCTTTAACGTCACTTTTTAGGCAAATCTCATATTCTTCTCCCAAAATATCACAATTTTTATCAATATACCCAAACACTCCAAACCTAGTATTCTTCACAACATCTCCAAAAACATTATTTTCTCTTATCGCACCTTTAAGTTCTCCCGGACTTCCTTTTTTTCCTTTCTTAACAGATAAAATCATTGCCTTATACGCAGTTCCGCTTTGAACATCTAAAAGATTTGTGCCGTCAATATCACTAATTCCATGACCAAGAGCCCCGAACATACCGGTATTTTTATCTATATATGTCACAGTTCCTACTCCGGAAGTTATATTTTTTACCCACATTCCCAATTTATATTTACCGTCATTTCTGTCTATTTCCGGAGTCAAAGTCTCACTAATCAACTTACCGTTTCTTAAATAAGAAAGTTCAACCGGCTTACCCTTTGACCTCTGAATTTCTTTAACAAACTGTTGCACTTCTTCTACTTTTTCCCCGTTAATCTCAACTATTATATCGCCGCGCTGTATATTCTTATCTTTATACGGCTTTACTTTGCTGTAATTTCTGGTTGTTATCTCTTCAAATGAAACCACAGTAAGACCGGACGAACTTAATTTCATTCCAATTGCATTACCGCCACTCACAACAACGCTACTCGATACGACATTTACATCAATTTTCTTTAAAGGTATCCTGCCAAAAAGAGATAAAGTTGCTTTTTCTTTGCCAATAACAGGAGAAATCAGGCTACTTCCGACCGCCTTTATATTACTTCCTTCATTAAAATTAATATTTACAAAATCATAAAATGGATAATTCAGCTCTTTCCCTTGTATCATCGTGACTACAGCCGGTGTTGCGGAATAAATAAGTACATATGAATATATTATTAAAAATAAATTAACCAACAAAAATTTTTTAATATTTTTCATACCTGCTCCTTTTATGTTTTTTCTTTATTATTCCCAAAAACACAAAAATAAATACAGGGTTAGCAAATAGAATAAAAAAAACAGCACAGATGTCATATAGTTTAACGATGCTCATGCCCCGTGAAAGTTGGAAAACTACCTATCATAAAAAACATGTATGCTAACAGCCTATCATCAGGCTGTTATTTTTGTGGTAATTTTTTGTCCCACCCACAATAAAGCATACATATGGCAGAGGAGGTTTATTATGCTAAAAAACAACTTAAAGGGGCTGTGGATACCTATTGAAATTCTTAGTGATGATAATCTTAGTGATAAAGAAAAATTTATCTACTCATTATTACTATTTTTCAGTACACAAAATGGCTCGTCTACTATAACCAATAATTTAATAAGCGAATTATTCTCTATTTCAAAAACTCAAGTATCAAAACTTATTACTTCACTTAAAAACAAAGGTTACATAGAAGTAAAAATACTAAGGAATAGTTTTAATCAAGTTATAAATAGAACAATTACCCCTATTAAACTTTTCGACAATACCTATTTAACAAAAGATACTTCCCCTATTGAAGATTTTAACAATACACCTCTTGTTCAAAACTTCAAAGATAATAAAATATATTTTAAAAATAAATATATAAAACAAAGCTCTGCATCAAATAGAATGGAAACCTCAGACGAATATCTTGCACTCGATTATAATTCATTCTATGCCAATTAGCACCTGTGCCTACTTTTTGCACAGGTGCTTTTATATTTCGCCAAACGGGAGTTTGGTGAAACTCTAAAAAGAGAGTTATCTCTTTTTAGACAGACTGTTGACAAAGTATATAAAAATATTTTGTTCAACAGTCTTTTTTTGAATTTATTTTTTTTTGATTTTTAATTTTTTTGTTTTTAGAAAAATTTTAATAGAATAAATTAAAATAGGGACTTATGCCCATACATTTTCCTTTTTTATTGCTATATTTTTCGAGTCTGTGAGAAAAAGTCTGTAAATATGTAACACCAAGGTCTTCTATGATAAAA
>CAZXFU010000023.1:0-18187 GCA_964640345.1 uncultured Eubacteriales bacterium | reverse complement strand
TAAAGGAAATTGCGGATATCGATGGTGAGATTAAAGGTGCATATAATATACGTAATTCCGGAAAAGTGGACAAGATTGGGGATAAGGATGAGTTATTTAAAGAAATACCTCCTGTTCACAGTTGTTGTAAGTTAGGAGGGAATGCTGATGAATAATGTTGATAAAGATTTGTTAAAGGAAATTGCGGATATCGATGGTGAGATTAAAGGTGCATATAATATACGTAAAAACGGAAAAGGAATAGAAAGAAAAGTTACTGAAAATGTTAATATTGTAACTAAAACAGATGTTTCTGGGATAGACATATTTGTAAAAGAAAATACTAAGTTCGAAATTGTTCATATACCTGTAATTGTTACAGAGAGCGGATTGAAGGATATTGTGTATAATGATTTTTATATAGGGAAAAATGCGAATGTTTATATCGTTGCGGGTTGCGGAATCCACAATGATGCTCATGAGACTTCAGAGCATAACGGTGTTCATAGGTTTTTCATTGAGGAGGGGGCTAAGGTTACTTATGTTGAGAAACATTATGGCGAAGGAAGTGGAGATGGTAAAAGGATTTTAAATCCTGTAACAGAAGTGACGTTAAAAAATGGTGCTGAGATGAAGATGGAAACGGTCCAAATAAGAGGTGTGGACTCAACGGAAAGAATTACAAAGTCAAATTTAGGGGATGATACGAATTTAATTATAAACGAAAAGTTGCTTACTCACGGTAATCAGTTCGCAAGGAGCTCTTTTGAAGTTGTTTTAAATGGTAAGAATTCATCTGCACATTTGACTTCAAGGGCGGTTGCTACGGAACATTCCAGTCAAGAGTTTATTTCTAAAGTTTATGGAAATAATAAATGTTTTTCACATATTGAGTGTGATGCGATTATTAAGGATAATGCAAAAGTTACGTCAATTCCTGAAATTACTGCAAGTTGTGTTGACGCAAATCTTATACATGAAGCTGCAATTGGGAAAATTGCGGGCGAGCAAGTTATTAAGCTTATGACTTTAGGATTAACTGAAAAGCAGGCAGAAGATGAGATTATTAATGGATTTTTAAGGTAATTTACACATTGAATTTTTATCTTCAATATAGTACAATATACCAAAATTAAGAGTTTAAGGAGGAATTGTTATGATACCTGCTAAATTAAAAAGAGGCGATGAAATCAGGGTTATTGCACCTTCAAGAAGCATGAAAATAATAAATAAGGAAACAAGAGATATTGCTAATAAGCGTCTTGAAGATTTGGGTTTTAAAGTTTCGTTTGGAAAAAATGTTGAAGAATGTGACGGCTTTACGTCATCTCCTATAGAGGCTAGAATTGAAGACTTACATGATGCTTTCTCAGATAAGAATGTAAAGGCAATTTTGACTGTAATCGGCGGTTTTAATTCGAATCAATTGCTTACACATATAGATTATGACTTAATTGAGAAAAATCCTAAGATTTTTTGCGGTTTTTCGGATATCACTGCTTTATCAAACGCAATTTATGCAAAAACCGGATTAGTAACGTATTCCGGCCCGCATTATTCAAGCTTTGGTATGAAATACGGTTTTGAATATGCACTAGAATATTTTAAGAAAATGTTTTTGGAAGATGAAGAAATTAAGGTTGAGTCATCTGATGTCTGGAGTAACGATCCATGGTTTGCTGATCAAGAAAAACGTGAATTTTATAAGAACCATAAAATGTTTTGCATAAACGAAGGAAAGGCAGAAGGAAGAATTGTTGGCGGAAATCTTTCTACTATTTCATTATTAACAGGAACAGAATATATGCCAAAATTTGATCAAGATACGATTTTGTTTATTGAAAATGATTCTTCAACAAACGGTGCGGTGTATTTGGCTGAGTTTGATAGGATGCTTCAGGCTTTAATTCATCAGTCAGGATTTACAGAGAGCGTTAAGGGGATTGTTTTAGGCCGTGCTGAAAAAAGCAGTGACATGAATGTTGAAAAATGGACAGCGATGATAAAGAACAAGAGAGAATTAAATAATATTCCTGTTATTGCAGATGCGGATTTTGGACATACCACGCCTTTATTTACATTTCCTATCGGTGGAAATGCAAGAATGATTAGTGAATCTAAAAGTGTAGAATTATATATAAAAGGCTAATTGGAGGGAATGATGAAACCTGAATTAAGCAGCGAACTTGATGGGATTCGGAAAGAGTTTAATGTATCGGATGAGTATTTAGTACAGTTTTCCAATGATTTCTATAATGATATGATTGAAAAGAAAATGTTAAAAATGCTTAGAAGCTATATTAATGTGAATGATGCAGGGATAGCTAAAGATGAGTGTATTGCAATAGATATTGGCGGGAGTAATATTCGTATTGGTAAGTTTAGGCTAGAAAATAAAAAAGTTATAGCCGAGAAAATTGTGAAATTTCCTTTAAGAAACGAGTCAGTCGATTATACTACTTCAAAATTTTCACTAAAGGACATTTTTGCAATTACATTAGAAAAAATTTTACCTTTTATAGATAGAGAGAAGGAATATCCTATTGCGGTTACTATTTCTTTTGGAATAAGTTCAAACGGTAAATGCAGTGCGAAAATTGTCGAACTTTCAAAAGGGTTTAGGCTGAGTGATACAATTGGAAAAGATGTAAATGAGGTACTGCAGGAAGTAATATCTGATTTGCATTTAAAAATGTGCCCTGTTGCTATTGTTAATGATTGTGTCTCTACCCTTGTTACAAGTAGATTTTATGATACAACTTCAGACATTTCTATGGTCGTAGGAACCGGGCATAATGCAAGTTTTATAAATACCGAAGGCGAAATAATAAATATAGAGAGTGCTAATTTTTCCCAAAGTGATTTACTTACTAAGTATGACAGAGAATATTTAAAAACTATCCCGAATGAAGCAAATAAGCTTTTAGAGGTAATGATTGGCGGAAGGTATATTGGAAAAATAGGCGAGATAATTTTGAATGATTTTGTGGATAAAAAATTACTGGATGATTATATAAAAATAGATTCTAAAGTTTTAACAGAAGCTGTTAGCAGCGAGGCGTTTGACGATTTTTCATATTCTCCGAAAGAGATAATAAAAGAGATTGGAAAGATATTGTTTGAACGTGCTGCACGACTTATTGCAGCTGAAATTATTGCAATTGTCTCCTTTGAGGATAGAGAGTTAAAAAATAAACATACGATTGTTTTTGATGGCTCAGTTTATGAAAAATGCGAGTTCTTTAGAAATAAAATTTCAGAAACTGTGGCAAGTATAAATCCCAGGTGTGCAGATAATATAAATTATAAATTAATGAAAGATGCATCAATTGACGGCTCGGCTATAATATCCTTACTTTTTTAGTATTGACAAGTTAACATAACTGTGATAAAATTGATATGTTTGGTAAATAGGTTTTGTATTGGTTATGGAAAATGCAGATGTGAGAAAGAGAAAGGATGTATAACATGGAACGACTTTTTTCGGTCAATGATTTGACCGGCAAGGAACTTAGCATTTTTAAGGTTTCTCTTGACAAGAGGGGGGGATTTGAGTATTCTCTGTTGAAAGGAGAAGAACCGTGTTGGCAGGATGTAATTAGGGCTTCGACGTATCTTTTTACTAGGACAAAGCTTAGTGACGGCGAAAGAAGTTCAGTGTCGGATAAAGAATTCTCGTTTCGAGAAGATGATTCCGATATTGATATTAGGTTTACGCCTGCAATAGTGGAAGTGAAAAGCGGTGTAACTGAAAAATTGCCTGTTACGATTGATGATCAGGCGATTTTGGAAAAAAGGGTGCATATGTCGTTTGACATGGCACTTAAGGTTGCACTGGCAGGTGCGATGGTGGTCGGTCCTAAGCATTTTTTAAGGACGGATCACAAGAAAATATTAAAACTTCAACTCAGTAAATTTAATGTGACAACTCTTGGAAACAAGGTTTGCTAGAGTGGTTGTTTGAGCGGGAATTTCAAAAAGATTTCCCGCTCTTTTTTTGTCTTTTTTATTGCACTTTTACTCTGAATATTATAAAATACTAGTGGTTAGATGTAGTTTTTTTGGGGAGAGATGTATGAGAATAATTTCGGGTAAATGCCGAGGTTTTAATTTAGAAACATTAAAAGGCGATAATACCAGACCGACGCTGGATAGGGTTAAGGAGTCTGTTTTTAATATATTGGGTAATTCTTTTTATGATTTAAAAGTTTTGGATTTGTTTGCCGGAAGTGGTGCACTGGGTTTAGAAGCACTTAGCCGTGGGGCGAAATCTTGTGATTTTGTTGATTTATCTAAGGATGCTGTAAACATTGTAAAAAGAAATGTTGAAAAGTGTAGAATGTCTGAGGTTTCTAATATTCATCAATGCGACTTTAAGGTTGCAATAAGTAAGTTTAGCGATGGATACTTTGACTTGGTTTTTTTGGATCCCCCTTATGGAAAGAATATTGGTGTTGAGGCGATTTCTGTTTTGGATCGCATTGTAAAGAAAAGTGGATTGATAGTTTTAGAGACTGATTCAATTGACTTTGTTCCGGAAGAAGTAGGTTCTTTTGAAAAGTATGATACTAGAAAGTATGGCAGAGTGGTAATTTCATTTTTCAGGAAGGCGGTTTTATAGATGGAAGTTCTTAATTCGATTGAAAAGGCAGAAGATTTAATTGAAAAAGGTTGGAACTTTTTTGGTGTATCAATGGTTAATAAGAGTGAAATGTTAGAGTTACTGAAAGAAATAAGAGTTAAGCTTCCGGATGAGGTAAAGCAAGCAAAATGGATAAAGGAAGAGCGTCAGAGAATTTTGCTTGAAGCCCAAAAAGAAGCTGAGATGATTGTGAAAGAAGCCGAGAACAGAATTGTATCTATGGTTGACGAAAATGAAATTACTCGTAAGGCGTATGATCAGGCTAATGAAACTATTATAAATGCTCAAAAGACTGCGAGAGAAATTAAGCAAAATTCATTAGAATATGCTGATGAAATTATTTCTAAGATTGAAGAAAATTTAAAAGATACATATTTGATGTTACATAAAAATAGAGAAGAATTGAAGGTAAAAAAATAATGTTTGAAGAGTTTAATAAGATTGAAAAACCGGAGTTTTTAAATCCGCTTGTCCTTGCATATATTGGGGATGCGGTTTATGAGGTGTACGTAAGGATATATATTTCTAAAAAGGGAGAATTAAAGACAAGTGCCCTTCATAGGGCTTCTATTTCGTTTGTTTCTGCTAAGGCACAGGCGAATATTTTAATTAATATTGAAGGTAGGCTTACCGAAGAAGAATTAAATATTGTGCGTCGTGGGAGAAATGCCCATTCAAATACAATACCTAAGAATGCGTCAGTTGCGGATTACAAGAAAGCTACCGCTTTTGAGGCTTTGATTGGGTATTTGTTTTTAAAAAATGATATAAAACGTTTGGAAGAAATTGTAAGCTTTGCGTTAAATGAAAATAATTAAGGAGAAATACTATGGAAAAAAGTGTTAAAAGTCAGACCTTTTCAAAGGGTATTATTGTGTTGTTTTTTTCTCAAATTGTGATAAAGCTTTTGGGGTTTATTTATAGGGTTATTATAACCGGTATGGATGGGTTTGGAGACATCGGCAACAGTTACTATGGAGCGGCTTTTCAGTTTTATACTGCAATTTTGGCTATTTCAACGGTTGGAATTCCGTCTGCTGTTGCAAAGCTTGTTTCCGAGAAGGTTGCATTAAGAGATTATAAAGGTGCACATAAGATATTTAAGACTGCGTTGGCGTTGTTTATTACAATTGGCGCATTTGGTACGGCACTTATGTATTTCGGTGCAGATATTATGTCCGGTTGGGTAAAGAATCCGGGAGTGGCTTATTCATTAAAATCGTTGTCGTTTTCTATATTTTTTGTGGCAATTGCATCTATTATAAGGGGATATTTTCAAGGCTTTTGCGATATGAAACCTCAGGCAAATTCCCAAATTTTAGATCAATTGGCAAAGTGCTTTTTTACAATTTGGCTTACTTGGTTTGCCGGTCAGCATATTGTTGAGTTCGCCGGGATTTTCGGTCTTACTTTGACTGAAGATGTAAGGGCACAGCTTATGGCTGCGGCTGCTACGTTTGGTTCTACAATCGGTACTATGGTTAGTGTTTCTTATTTGTACGTTTATTATAAAAGAAGACAAAAAGATATAAAAAATAATGTAAGGACAGCAGAAATACTTTCTAACGAGAGCAAAAAGAAAATAGCGTTTAAGTTAATTGCGTTAGCCGGTCCTATTATGCTTGGTTCTGTTATTACGTCTATTGCGGGGTTGGTTAATTTGTTTACTGTTATGCCACGACTTTTGGTTGCCGGTAAGACAGTTGAGGAAGCTAAGATACTTTACGGTATGATAACAGGTAAGAGTGATACGTTACTTAATTTACCGCTAGCTTTAAATGTTGTGTATGCTACAAGTTTGGTGCCTAATATTTCAAAGGCTTTTGCATTGAAAAATTATGAAGACGCTGCTAAAAAAATAAATTTTTCGTTATTTTCAACAGTTTTAATTACATTACCTGCTGCGGTCGGAATTTCGGTTTTATCGGATCCTATTATTAAAATGCTTTTCCCTACAGCTCCTCTTGGCGGTTTCTACATTGAAGTAAGTGCGTATGCGGTTATTTTTATAGCTCTTGCTCAGACTTTGGCAGGTGCACTGCAAGGAATGGGAGAAGTTGCAATCCCTGCAATATCTTTACTTGTTGGTGCTTCATTAAAATACTTGCTAAATTACTTTTTAGTTGCAATAGACAAGATAAATATTTTTGGTATTGAAATTGAAATGAATGTTATGGGAGCAGCATATAGTACAATTATTTGCTATTTTGTGGCTTTTCTTATAAGTTTTACTGTTCTAAACAAGAAAATAAAGCTTAATCTAAATTATATAAAGTGCTTTGTAAAACCTGCTATTTGTTCTGCTGTTATGGGAGTTACTGCTTATTTTTCTTATAACGGTATATATTTAGTTACCTTAAATTACACTTTAAGACATGTTGTAGGTGTTGCAAGAGCTGCAAAATATGCAAATCTTATTACTACGTTGGCAGCGATTTGTATAGCAGTTGTGGTTTACGGACTTATGGTTTTACTGGTTCATGCTTTTTCAGATGAAGAGCTAGGAAAATTACCGTTTATCGGAAAATTATTTAAGAAAATCTACAAAATAGGCTGAGTTTAGATGTGAGGATTTATATGGATAAAAGAATTATTTGCGGTGCAACAGGGGTGGGTAAAACCACTTTCCTTATAAATGAATATAAAAGGCTTATTGAGTCAGGCGTTAGGAGTGAGGAGATACTTGTACTTCTTATGAACAGAAGTCAGTCTCTTAGTTGGCGTGAAAAAAGCTCGTTTAATATTTCCGGTAGAATTATTCGTACATCTTTTTTCGGGTTTGTTCAAAATGAAATTACTATGTTTTATCCTATAATATTAAAAAATGTTCCGGATATAAAGCAAAAGACTGTAAAGCCTGTTTTTTTAACATTTGAATCTTCACAATATCTTTTGTCGATGCTTATAGAATGTAGAAGGAATTCGTCTGATGCTTTTGGAACTATTTCCGATAGGGATAGTAAAATTGCAATAGATATTTCATCGGATTTTGTGAAGGCTGTTGCGGCATCATTGTCATATAAAGACATTGGTGCAAGACTTTATAGTGCGTTAGAATTACAAAACGAAGAAAAAAAAGCTTTGTTTGTTGAAGTTGACAAGGTTATTGAGGATTATAGAAGAAGATGTTTAGAATGTGGCGTTATGGATTTTGCTATGGCTATTGATTTCTATAATACAATTCTGTTAAGGGATGAAGAGTATATAAAATCACTAAGAAAAAGATTTAAGTATTTGATGGTTGATAATCTTGAAGAAGCAGTTCCAATTGAGGCAGATTTTGTTTCAATTTTTTTGGATATAGTCGACGGTGCATTGATTTCATATAATAAAGATGGTGGATATGGGAGTATTTTTGGAGGTAATAAGGAATATGTTGAAAAGGTTGTTTTACCAAAATGCAAGATAGAAGAGTTTAATGATAAGCCGTTTACTTGCAAAAAGGAGATGGCTGAGTTCTCAGAAATGCTATTTGAAGGACTTTTAGATAGAACCTCTAATGTAAAGCTTAATGCAGATGGCGTAAATATAATACGTGTGCCTGAAACGGTCTTGCGTTCAGATATGCTTGAACAAGTTTCAGACATGGTTGTAAAACTTTTAGATGAAGGGTATATGCCTAAGGATATAGCTTTAGTTTCGACGTTTGCGGATGTAGTAACTGAGTATGTAATAGATTCTAAGTTAAAAAAGCATAATGTAAAGATTACTAATATTGCACGAAAGAGTAGATTTATAGATAATAAATTTGTATATGCATTAATAACTTTTGCATATTTGTGCCATCCCGATGATAAGATTGTACCGACTCGTGATGATGTACGAGCGTTAGTGGGTATGCTCCTTGATATAGATCCGATAAGGAGTTCGATTTTGGCAAATATTATTTGCAGTCAAAATCCTTATGCGGAGTTTCCACCGGTGGAAAGCGAGGATATTATTGACAGAATCGGGTATAGCAATGTTAAAAGGTATAATTTTATCAGAAATTGGATAAATGAATACAGAAAAGGTAAGACACTAGATATTGATGTTTTTTTTCAAAAAGTTTTTACAGAGATACTTTTGGTGTATGGAGCAGAGGAACAGGATATTATTGATATAAAAAGGCTTATAGACAGTAGCCATAGTTTTAAGGAAACAATTTCAAAGTTTAATACGATAGATGTAAATAAAGGCTTTTTAACGATGGTAAAAAACGGTGTTAAGTCTGCTGAAAGCATTTTTGATATGGAAGAACGTGGTGTGGATGATGAGATTATTTTGTGCACGCCTATGACATATCTTTCTAATTCGCTTTCAAATAAGGTTATTCTTATGATTGGAATATCAAGTTCACACTGGACACCAAGATGTGCGAAAGAGATAAGTAATCCGTATGTTTTATCTCCGACTTGGAGTTTGGGAGAAACGTATACTGAAGAAGTTGAGGAAGAAAATCAGAGAAAAAATATTGCTGTAGTTCTAAGAGCGTTAATTAAGAGATGCAGTGAAAAATTTATAACTTTTGAGTCGCGGTATTCAAGTGACGGCTATGAAAATGACGGTGTGTTACCTACTTTGTTTTAGGAGGGGAGGTTATGAAGATTTTATATGGTCCTGATTTTTGCTTTAATGAGCCGATGGCAGTTACTATAGGGAAGTTTGACGGTGTGCATGAAGGACATATTAAAATTATAAATAATTTAATCGATGTGTCTAAAAAGTACAAAATTAAAAATGTTGTTTATACTTTTGATAAGAATCCGAAAATTGTGCTAAATCACGATAACTTCCTGCCTCTTATGTCAAATGATGAAAAAAGCTATGCTTTAGAGAGGTTAGGGATAGATTATCTTGTTTATGAGAAGTTTGATGAAAATTTTTCCAATTTGACACCGGAACGTTTTGTTAAAGATATTTTAATAAATAAGTTAAATGTAAGGGCTATTATTATGGGAGAAAACTCTACTTTCGGAAAGGAAAGAAGTGGCGATCTTAGGCTTATGAAAGACTTTGGGAAAAAGTATGGGTTTGATGTTTATAGTGTGGAGTTAATTAGAAAAAATGGCGAAGTTATAAGTAGTTCAAGTTTAAGAAAAAGCTGTGGTATGAAAATTTTAAATTAGTTATGACTTAAAAATAATTTCTATTACATAAAAAGGTTGACAGCGGTATTCTAATAAAGTAAAATGGTTTTGAAAATCAAGTTACTTGGTTTTTAAAACCATTTTACTAAGAAAGCGGGGAAAAGATGATGAGCAAAATTAGGTATAATAATGTTGCAAAGTTTTCGACACTTAAAGAAATGATGGAAATGGCTGTAAGAGAGGCTGGAGACAAAATCGCTTTTAAATATAGAAAAGGCGAAGAAGTTATTAGTATTACATATAGGGAATTTCAGCAGGATACATTTGCTGTTGGAACTGCACTTGTTGAACAAGGAATGGGCAATACACATATTGCCATAGTTGGCGATAATAGTTATAATTATGCAACTGTATTTCTTACTGCATTAAAAAGTAGCGGTGTGGCTGTTCCTATAGATAAAGAGTTGCCTGCTGATGAGTTTATTAATGTTGTTAATGATAGTGATAGTACTGTTATTTTTTATGATAAAAAACATGAGGCTATGCTAAAAGATCATGAAAGCGAAATGCCTAATATTAAGCTTTTTATTGGTTTTGAGAGGGGAAATGATGAGAGTAAGTTTTTGTCTTATGAAAAATTTAAGGCAAACGGCTTAAAATCATATAATGACGGTAACAAGAAATATGAAGATTTAACCAGTAACGAATATGAATTAAAAATGTTGGTGTATACGTCAGGGACTACAGGTATGGCAAAGGGTGTTATGCTTTCTGAACATAATTTAGTTCATGCTGTTATTGATGGCCCTACAGTTGTAGAGCTTGGTACAAGGACTTTATCTGTTTTACCTTATCATCATACCTATGAAGCTGTTTGCGGCTTGTTGGTTGAACTACATATTCATGCGACGATTTGCATGAATGAGAGTTTAAAAACTGTTGCAAAGAATTTACAGTTTTATAAACCTGATTTCATTTATCTTGTTCCTGCTTTTGCTGAAGTATTTTATAAGAAAATTTGGGCTAATGCTGAAAAAACAGGAAAAGCAGGTTTTCTAAAAGTTATGATTAAAGTTAGTAATTTCTTAAGAAAGTTAGGAATTGATTTGAGAAAGAAACTGTTTAAGTCGATTCATGAGGTGTTTGGCGGGGAATTGAAAGAAATTATATGTGGCGGTGCACCGCTTAGACCTGAACTTGCAGAGTTTTTCCAAAGTATTGGAATAGAGCTGTTAAACGGTTACGGAATTACTGAATGTTCGCCGCTTGTTAGTGTTAACCAACTTTGGTTTAATGATCCACATACAGTAGGTATAGAGATTCCTAGTGTAAAGGTCAGAATTGAAGAGCCGGATAATGATGGAATTGGTGAGATATGTGTAAAAGGTGATGTTGTAATGCTTGGTTATTACAAAAAGCCTGATGCTACAGCAGAAGTTTTAAAAGATGGTTGGTTTCATACAGGAGACTATGGTAAATTAAATGAAAAGAGACAGGTTGTAATAACCGGAAGAAAGAAGAATTTAATTGTTCTTGAAAATGGTAAAAATGTTTTCCCTGAAGAAGTTGAATTATACATTTCTGCAATTTCATATATTACAGATGTTGTTGTGTATGGAGTTAAGGACGATAACGGTTCAGAAGTTGGACTTTGTGCAGAAGTTTTATTAAATGACGAGAGAGTGCAAGAACTTGGTATAGAAAATCCGGAAATTGCGGTTAAGGATGATATTGCAAAGGTTTGTGCAAAGTTACCGATTTATAAAAGAGTTACAAAAGTTGTAGTTAGAAAAGAGGCTTTTGAAAAAACTACTACTAATAAAATAAAGAGGGCAAAGGTTGGTCAGTTTCAAAAGTAGGTGTAAAAGTGGAAAAGAAGAAAATCGAAAGAATTAATGAACTTGCTCATAAGACAAATCTTACAGATGAGGAGAAGGCTGAACAAAAAGCGTTAAGGCAGGAGTATATTGATGAATATAAAAATAATTTAAGAGTTCAGCTTGATAATACTTATATTATCGATGAGCATGGGAATAAGAAGAAATTAGAGAAAAAAGTATAAAAGGGTAAAAAAACACATCTAAATAGCAGATTCCTCATATATTTAAAAGATGCGAATATTCACAGGAAGCCATTCTGCAGTCGTAGGATAAAAGGCTTCCGTCGTGAATTCTGAGCAACGTTAAATATATGAGGAATCTGCTATTTAGATGTGTTTTTTTTAATTTATTGCTATTTCTTTATTGCTTAGATAATTTAATATTCCGGAGTCATCTGAAAAATTGAAAACTATTTTATATGCAAACAATTCTTGATATTTTTTATTAAATTTTTTGTTTGCTTCATAATTTCCGTATTTTCCGTCGCCGATTATTGGATGCCCGATGTATGAAAGATGTGCTCTGATTTGGTGTGTTCTTCCGGTTATTAGCTCAACCTCCAAATAGCTTGTTTCGGCATCTTCGGATATTACGTTATATTTTGTTGAAATTGGCATATATCCTTCTTTTTTTGTGCTACTTATATAAACCATGCTTTTTTTACGGTCTTTAAATAGAAAATCATTAAGGATACCTTGTTTTTGTTTTAGATGTCCTAGCACACGGCATTTATAGAATTTTCGCACTTCTTTTGTTTTTATTTTTTCTTCTAATATTTTTAATGCTTCGTTATTTTTTGCAAATAGGATGAGACCTGCGGTGTTTCTGTCCAGCCTATGGCATGGATAGACTATTTCAGAGTTTAGATACTTTTTTACCAAGTCGAGTAGGGAAGTAGATTCTGATTCTAAAACTTCTATGCCTTGCGGTTTATTTACAGCTAATATGTTTTCATCTTCATAGATTACATTTAACTTTTCTTCACGTTCTTTAAAGTAAATATCTATCTTATCATCTGAAAAAACATTTATATTTTCCGAGATCCTTTTATCATTTACTTTTATGTCTTTTTTTCGTAAGAGTTTTTGTAGAGCTGAGTATGGTATTTCCGGGTGAAGAGTGGAGATGATCTTTAATATTTTTTGGTTGTTGAATTTTGGACTTACAATAAAAGATATCATTTTTTCTTCTCCTTTTTTATTTTAACTCGGCTATTGTTACTCCTAAATCGCCTTCGCCATATTGACCGAGACGATAGCTTTTTACGTTCGGATGATTTTTTAAATATTCATGTACCGCTTTCCTTAGTATTCCTTCACCTTTTCCGTGTACAATTCTTATTGTGGTTAAATTTGCCAAAATTGCATCATTTATATATTTGTCCAGTGCGTATAATGCTTCTTCAACGTGCATATGACGTAACATTATTTCAGGAGATATTTCCTGAGCTTTTGTTTTTGTGTTTACGGAAATCTTTACATTATTTATGGTAGATTTTGGTTCTTTTTCCGATAGCCGTAGTTTTTTTATATTTATTTTTGATTTTATTATACCGGCTTGTACAAATACATTGCCGTCAGCGTCGGGCAGTGAGAGGACTGAGGCTTCCTGGTCTAGGGAAGGAATATATACATTCATTCCTATTTTTATATCAAACGGCTTGTATTCTGGTTCGCCTTTTTCATCTTTTTTATATGTTTTAGAAAGCTGTTTTTTAATTTTGCTTCTAGCTTTATCAAGTTTTTGTGCCATTTCAAGGTCTTTTATTCTTTTTGCCTCTTTTATTTCCTTTATACTTTCTTTTGCCGTTTCTTCAGCGGAGAGAAGTATCTCGGTTGCTTCGGCTCTGGCATTGTCTAAGATTTTTGCTCTATACACTTCAAATTTTTCTTTGCTTTCCTTTAGGTCTTTCTTTAAGGCAGAAATTTCGGCAAGTTTTTGCGTTATTTCATCTTTTTCTTTTGAAATTACTTGTTTGTCTTTTTGAAGTTCTGAGATTACATCTTCAAATTTTACTTGTTCATGTGCGACAAATGATTTTGCATTGTTTAAGATTTCGGCACTTAATCCCAGTTTTTGAGATATTGCAAAGGCATTGCTTTTTCCGGGTAATCCAATCATTAGGCGATATGTTGGTGCAAGTGTTTCAACGTCAAATTCACATGATGCGTTTTTTACACCTTTAGTTGAAAGAGCATAGGTTTTTAATTCGCTGTAATGAGTACTTGCCACTGTGCATGCTCCTTTTTTGTATAAATAGTCAAGAACTGAAATTGCGAGTGCAGAGCCTTCTACCGGGTCTGTTCCGGAGCCTAGTTCGTCTAATAATACTAATGAATTTGAGTTTACTTGCTTTGTTATTTTTATAATGTTTACCATGTGCGAGGAAAAAGTACTTAAGCTTTGTTCGATACTTTGCTCATCTCCTATGTCGGCAAATATTTTATCAAATACGGCAATTTCGGATGATTCAAGGCATGGTATGAACAAACCAGCATATGTCATCAATGTGAGCAGTCCGATTGTTTTTAGGGTTACTGTTTTTCCGCCTGTGTTTGGACCTGTTATTATTAGTGTGTTAAATTCTTGCCCTAGATATACGTCTATTGGCACTACTTTATTGACATCTATTAGCGGATGTTTTGCTTTTTTTAGGTTTATATAGTGATATGTGTTTAACTTTGGCATAAAGCCATTTATAGATATAGAAAATTTTGCTTTTGCAAAATAAAAGTCTAAAGTCGCTATGTTTTTCATTAAAAAATCAAGCTCCTCTGAGATGCTTTGGACTTTTATTGAGAGTTCTAGCAGAATTCTTTCTATTTCTACTTTTTCTTTTAAATAAAGTTCATGGATTTTATTGTTTGCTTCAACAATCGGCATTGGTTCAATAAACAGAGTTGAGCCTGTTGCGGAAGAATCGTGGACTAATCCGGGAACGTTTGAACGAAATTCTTGCTTTACAGGAATTACGTATCTGCCGTTCCTGAATGTTACTATGCTTTCTTGTAGATATTTTGAGTATGAGTTCCCATGAACAATTGAGTTTAGTTTTTCCTTTATTACAGCTTCTTGTTTTTTTATTTGCATACGTATGTTAGAAAGTTCTGATGAGGCATGATCTGATACGTGATCCGTACCATCTATACATTTGTATATTTCATTTTCTAAGCCAAGATTTGTATATAGTGCGTTAAAGTAGTCAGATAGTATAGAAAAGCTTTCTTCCACTTGTTTGTAATATTGTTTTAATACTCTTGAACCTCTTAAAGTGTCGGCAATGTTTAAAAGCTCCTCCATATTTAATACAGAATTTATCCTTGCACGTTTTATTGTGTTTCTTATGTCATGGATAGAAGAAAAAGCTGGGGAGCCATAACGTAAAATCATTGAAACAGCTTCGTTTGTTTGGTTCAGTGATTTTGTTATTGTGTTAATATTAAATGAAGGTTCTAGCTTTTGACATATTTCATGCCCAAGTGGTGTTATAGCAAATTCTGTAAGTTTATTTATTATTTTATCAAATTCTAATGTACTTATTAGTTTTTTCATTGTTGCCTCCGCATATAATTAAAATATTAATTTCTTCTTTTAATAAGAAGGATTTTCCACTTATTACAAAGAAATTATAACAGATAAATAGTGTCTTATCAAGGAAAAACTAAGGAGGAATGGGTTAATGGAAGAAAATAAAAACGAAGAACTAAATGGGGAGATTTCTGAAAATCCAGAAGTAAATACTACTAACGAGATTATTGAGGAAAAGAAGAGTAATAAGGTTATACCGATTGTTGTTATGGTTTTAGCAGGACTAGTCATTGTTGCCATAGCTATATTGATTGTTATTTCTTTAATTTCACCAAAAAATACTTTTTTTAGATTAGCAAATAATTCTTTTTCTGCCATTTCTAAAGAAATATCAAAAGCAGAGTCGAGTATTTGGGGAAAATTACTTACAGTAGATACATCATCTAAGCTTGAAATTGATGCTAATATAAAAGGCAAAGTTGAAACTGAAGATAGTGAAATAAAAGAATGGTTTAAGGGTTTAGAGAACTTTGAGCTTGTTGCTAAAGAAAATACCGATGTAAATAACGAATACGCAAATGCTAATGCCGAGTTTTCAATAAATGGCGAAAAGTTTATGGGCGGAAGTATGGTAAAAAACAAGAATATGATTTCGCTTAAGATGGATGATGTTACAGATGGGTATATTACAGTAGATAACAATAATTTGTCGGCTTTGTGGGAAAAAATAGGATACAATGGACCCAGTTCTTTAGATAATTCAGCAGATTTGTTACAAGAACTTAATTTCACAAAGAAGGACATTAGTGATTTGAAGGGTGCTTTAAATAAGTTTGTTACTGGATTTGCAAAAGCTTTTGATGAAGAGGATTTTTCAAAGGGAACTGGTACTGTGGAATTTGATGAAGGAAATATTGAGTGCAAGACTACCGATTTCATAGTTAATGCCGTTGATTTTAATGATGGCTTGGTTAGAGGATTAGAAGCTGTTATCAGTAAGGAAAAGTATATTGACGCAATATATAAATTTACGGGTCTATTAGATAAGCTGGCAGGTTATGAGCCCCTTTCACGTGAGGAGTTTGGTACTAATTTTGAAAGAATGTTAGAAAACATACGAAGTCTTGAATTTACTGAAGAAGATTCCGGTTTTATTATAAGGTTATACCATAAAGGGAATAATGTGGTAAAAATGGAAGTGCTTTCTAGCGATTATAATACAAAAATGCTTTCGGTTACTACAGTTAATAATGGGGATTCTGCTTACTATAAGCTGATTTCTGGAATTTCTGTGTATGAGGATAAAGTTACCACAATAGATAAAGTTACTACTCATGCCATTAGTATTGATTTTATAGATTATGAAACTGGAGAGATTTTAGAGGGATACGGCAGTGAAATTAATGTTACTATAGATGATACTGCAAAGAATGAGGAGATTATTAAGTTAAACGAAAAAGTAAGATTATGGTCTTATGATGTAAACCTTGATGAGACGGATATAATGGCTATCGAACCTACGGTTGTTAAAGATTATACGCTTCGTGGAAGCATTTTTGGCAATGAAAACAATTATGATATTACTTTGATTGACAGTGATGGCACTTATTCCAGTACTTTCTCGGTTGTAGCAACGATTAAAGAAAATGCTAAGTTTGAACCTATTGTAATTAGTGAAGAAGAGAATTTTGATACGACTAAGAAATCAGATGAAGAAATTATTGCTAAGAAGGATAGTGTTGTTTCGAATTGGAATAGTGGAATCGGTAGTGATTCAAACAGAGTCGGGCAATTTACTACTGCTGTAGCAACATATTTGAGTGCCTTTATTCCGATGGATTATTATTCATATAACAGCACTGATTATTAATATTTGAATGGGAGATTTTTATGAGATTAGATAAGTTTTTAAAAGTTTCAAGGGTTATTAAACGCAGGAGTGTTGCTAACGAAGCTTGTGATTTAGGAAGAGTTAAGGTTAACGATAAGGTAGCAAAGGCCTTTACCGAGGTAAAAGTTGGAGATTTTTTAGAAATTAAATTCGGGGAAAATTGGGTTAAATTTGAAGTGTTAAGTTTAACTCAGAGTATTAGAAAAGAAGATGCGGAAAATATGGTTAAGCTTGTTGAGGAGTAAAATATGATTGAGAAAAATAATGAATATTTAACTACAATTTTGGATATGACACATGATGGAGCAGGAGTAGCGAAAATTGACGGTTTTGTGGTGTTTGTTGATGGAGCTATTATAGGCGAAAACGTTAAGATAAAGATTCTTAAGGTTACTAAGAATTTTGCATATGGAAAATTGCTTGAAATCATTGAACCGTCTGGCTACAGGAGACCTGTTACTTGTGAAAATTTTAAGAAATGTGGTGGCTGTAGTCTTTTACATATGTCATATCCTGCTACTCTTGAATTTAAGAGAAAGGTTGTTAGGGATTGTTTTAAGAGAATTGGACATAGGGAAGTAGATGTTATGCCAACAATTGGAATGGAAGAACCTTATTTTTACAGGAATAAGGTTCAATTTCCTGTTGGAAATTTTAATGGTAAGATAACGACTGGATTTTATTCAGAAAGATCTCATAATATAGTCCCTATTACCGATTGTTCTATTCAGCCTAAAATTGCTAATAAGCTTATTTGCAACATTCGTGAGTTCTTAAGGAACAATGATATTTCAGCTTATGACGAAAGTACAGGCAACGGTTTTTTAAGGCATATTATTATAAGAAATTCTGAGAAAACTGGCGAGGTTATGATTATTTTGGTTACTAACGGTAAGTCTTTTGAGAAAAAAGACGAGTTTGTAAAATTTATGCTTGAAAAGTGTGCTAAGATTAAGTCTATTGTGCAAAATGTTAACACTAAGAAGACTAATGTTATTATGGGCGAGAATAACATACGTTTATATGGCAAAGATACTATAAAGGATTATATAGGTAAGTTCTCTTTTAATATTTCACCTAATTCTTTTTTTCAGGTCAATTCTGTACAAACAGAAATTTTATACAACAAAGTTTTAGAGTTTACTGACCTTCGCGGGCAAGAGAATGTGTTTGATTTGTATTGCGGAATAGGTAGTAT